>JABAAA010000100.1 GCA_014239005.1 Alphaproteobacteria bacterium
CGCGTCATCTTGGAGGATGTGACGCTCGGCTTTTTGGCGGGCGCTAAGATTGGCATTCTCGGAATCAACGGAGCGGGAAAATCGACCTTGCTCGGCATTCTCGCAGGCGAGGACGGCGAGTACACGGGCGAGCGAAAACTGGAGAGCGGTATCTCCATAGGTTACTTGTCGCAAGAGCCCGTGCTCGACTTGAATAAAAATGTCGAGCAGGTCATACAGGAGGGCTTGGCGCACAAAAAGGATTTGCTCGATGCCTTCGATGCGGTCACAGCTCAATTGGGCGAGGAGGAAATTGCAGACGAAACGATGACGCAGCTCTTGGAGCAGCAGGCGGTGTTGCAAGAAAAAATCGACGCTGAGGATGCGTGGGACCTGTCGCGCGAGATTGCCATCGCCTCGGAGGCGTTGCGCTGTCCTGAGGGAGGAACAGCGATCAAGGTGCTTTCGGGCGGAGAGAAGAGGCGGGTTGCCTTGTGTCGTCTCTTGCTTGCCAAGCCGCGAATCTTGTTATTGGACGAGCCCACGAACCACCTTGATGCCGAGACTGTGGCGTGGTTGGAGCGTCATTTGCGCGAGAGCAAGAGCACGGTTGTTCTTGTGACGCACGACCGTTATTTTTTGGACAATGTGACGGGATGGATTTTGGAGTTGGATCGGGGACGCGCCCTGCCGCATCAAGGCAACTACAGCAGCTGGCTTGCTGCGCGCGCGCGGCGATTGGCGGAGGAGGCGCGTGAGGACAAGGCATTGTTGCGTGCGATCGAGGAGGAGCGCGCTTGGATGGGGAAGTCTCGTGTTGCGCGCAGGGAGCGAGCGAAGGCTCGGATCAAGAGTTACGAGGAGCGATTGCAAGCGGCACAGAGTGTTCGTCCTGAGGCACAGCGTATTGTAATTCCGCCGGGCGCGCGGTTGGGTTCGAAGACGATCGTTGCGGAGGGTGTTTCGAAATCGTTTGGCGATCGTCTTTTGTTCGAGGATTTGTCGTTTTCCTTGCCGCAGGGGGGAATTGTCGGGGTGATTGGAGCGAACGGCGCGGGCAAGACGACCTTGTTTCGCATGATGATGGGCGAGGAGGAGGTTGATCGGGGTGCGCTTGTTTTGGGCGAGAGTGTGAAGTTGGGTTATGTCGATCAGTCGCGCGAGAGTTTGGCGGGCGAGCAGACAGTTTGGCAGGAGGTATCGGGTGGAGAGGACACGATTTTGTTAGGGGGTCGGGAGGTTCCGTCTCGTGCTTATGTTGCCTCGTTTAATTTTCGCGGGAGCGATCAGCAGAAGCGAGTTTGTGATTTGTCTGGGGGCGAGCGCAATCGGTTGCATTTGGCGAAGTTGTTGCGAGGCGGAGGCAATGTTTTGCTTTTGGACGAGCCCACGAACGACTTAGATTTGGAGACTTTGCGGGGGTTGGAGTTAGCATTGGAGATTTTTCCTGGCTGTGCGGTTATTGCCAGCCATGATCGGTGGTTTTTGGACAGGTTAGCGACGCATATTTTGGCATTTGAGGGCGAGGGGAGGGTTGTGTGGTTTGAGGGTGATTTCGGCTCTTACATGGAGGACAAGAAGCGTCGCTTGGGCGAGGACGCTCTGACTCCGAAGCGCATGCGCTACAAAAAAATAGCTAGAAACTAAAAAAAGAGATTGACGTAATTTACTAGAATGCTAGTTTCCCGAAAGGTTTGCTTGCTTTAAATATGGGAGCGCAGACATGCGTGCTGAAAACTACAGCGTTGCTAGAGTTGCCCAAGAGGATCACAGACAATCTGTCATTCCGAACCTTGATGGTTCTGGGGGGAATTGGGTGCGCACCGAGACGCTAGATTGCCTTTACCGCGCACGAAAATTGTACACTTTGGATTCTATAGCGCGTTATCTGGGATTGCATAAAAACACTACGGCGCGGTGGATCGAACAAAAAAAAGTCCCTCAACATTACTTACCTGACCTGCGCAGGATATTGGGAGAAGGTGGTCACGACATACACAACAGCGACAGTACGGTTAAGGACAAAGACCAGTATTACACGAAACCCGAAACAGCAGAGTGGTGCTACAATATTTTTTTAAGCGTTGCCAAAAAATTAGAAGTTGACTTAACGGACTATTGTTTTATTGAACCTTCTGCAGGTTGTGGTCATTTCTACAATTTGTTGCCGCTGAAGCGCAAGATAGGTATCGACATTGATTCTGGTGTGCGAGGAATTTTAAAGGCGGATTTTCTGCAATGGACTCCATCAAAGAAGAGGCGTTATATCGTTATTGGCAATCCTCCGTTTGGATTGAGAGGGCATCTGGCGTTGCAGTTTATCAACCACGCGTATGATTTTGCGGACATGGTAGCTTTTGTTCTACCGCAGCTGTTTGCGAGCGATGGCAAGGGGGTTCCTGCCAAGCGTGTGAGGGGTTATGTTTTGGCATCGAGCGTTGCTCTTCCCGCCAATTCTTTTTCTTACCCTGACGGTTCTTCGGTCGATATTCACACGTTGTTTCAGGTATGGACGAAGGTCGGCACGAAGAAGGTACGGAGGCGCACACGAAAGACAGCTCGGAGTTATATCAAAATTTATTCTCTCTCAAACGGCGGAACGCCTTCCAGCACGCGCAACAAGGCGATGATTGGGCATTGTGATGTGTATATTCCTTCGACATGCTATACGGGCATGCGCGCCTACAGCAGTTTTGCCGAGTTGCCAAACCAACGGGGGTACGGAATTCTTATCCACAAGAAGAAACGGGAGATAAAGAATTTGCTGTTCGCTCATGACTGGATGCAAAGTGCTTTTGCTTCCACAAATTCCGCTATCAACATGCGTTCATCTTTGATCGAAGATGTAGTGACGCAAGGAGGTTACTATGACGAATGATCTTACAACACTCTTTCAAGAAATTATGCGCGATGTCTATAGCCGCAAACCTCCAAAAATAATTTGGGAGGAAAGCCCTCACGCTCTTATTGTTAATATGTCCATCGATCAAAGAGGACAAACTGGAGAAGAGCTTGTGCAGCGTGTTCTTGAGGGAAAGGGATGTAAGGTAGACTATAATCGTCATGGATTAGATAAAGATAAAGATTGGGATATTATGGTCAATAATATTCCTATTGAAATAAAAATGGCGACAATAGGAAAGGCTGGTAGAACGTTTCAACATGAAAGTCTTGAAAAAAACGCAAAGTTTGAAGCTTTAATCCTCATCGACATTGCTCCTCATGATTTTTATGTGTCTTTTTACGATTACGTAGAAATTCCTTGGGAAAAAATGCACAGAAGAAAAAATAGTATCTTCTACAAATTTGATCTTTCTTTAAAAAATCTTGTTGAAAACAATCGCAAAATAGAAACAACAGAAGAATTTTTTGCCAAATACAAAGCGATGGAGAAAAAAACGCTCGTGCGCTTGGCTGCCAAAAAAGATAAGACGGAGCTGTAACAAGATTCGTCTGTTGCGCAAGTGCAACAAGCAATTGGCTGCTCATATTGCTAATTTTTATCAATTCAAAAGCGAGGAAAAGAATTGAAGTGGTAAGACGTTAAAGCTCTGGGTTTGCCAGCCAAGTCAACCTCCAAGATGTCATCTTGCAACCTCCCCGATAAAAACCAACCCGTATCAAACTCAAATCTTACCTTCTCCTCCTCCTCGCAGTCATCGTCGACCGCGACGCTGTACAAACGCCTAGGATTTTTCAAACGCGTACCCCAAGACAAGTCCCCCCGCATATTGTAAGAATACAAGTGCGGAGAACGATCCTCAAGAACAAGTCTGTAACAATCCTTCCCTCCTAGCAAGCATCTCCATAGCGACACCACCGCCGAAGTATCGCAAGAAAGCCGACGCAACTCCTCACAAACACATGCCAAAAAATCTTTGCTACGACGAACAGATACTACCTTGTCCCAATAATTCTGAGAGCAGGCACTTCCCATCCACTCCTCGCCAAAATCTGTTTCAGGTGTCAATTCAAGCCTTGTCAAACACCCGATTCGTATTTTTTCTCCTACCAAGCATTCCTCATGACTTTCCAAGAAGTTAACAGCCTCGCGCATAGCCACAGCCGCATCCCGAAAATCTAATCTCTCTTCTGCCTTCACGCCTGTTAAGATCCTTGAGGAGAAAATCCGCGTTTGAAGTCCCAACGCGTCGCACCCGTCGTTCCCTCTCCCACGATATGCGACTCCGCAACAACAACAAAGCCCCCGTCTCGAACAACATCGAATCCCCCTTCCTGCGCAGGAAGAGAAAACGCCATCTCCTCCCCGTCCTCGCCGTTCCATTGTCCCAAAGGAATCACCGAACGAACAATGTTCGCATCGCGCAACTTCCGTCCGCGATTCTCGCCGCGCTCAACCTGCGTCTCCGCAGACGCCTGATACAAAACGACCATTACATCAAACTTCACTCCCTTCTCGGAGTTCCGCTTCGCTTCCTCGCCGCGCTCCAAACGCACCGAAAAATCTCGCACCCCCGCGCGCCGCAAAGACAAACGAGGCGAATGCTTCGCAACCTCCCTCCGCACAGAACGCAAACCCTTCTTCATCGCTCGCTCGTTCGAGCCAACATGATGCTCCTTGCCCCCCACGATCGCCTGCGGCGTGTAAATCTGACCCTCTCCCAGCCTGCGCGCATAACGACGTTGCCTGCGCTCCGCAACGCGCAAGCCGAACGGATCGCGCCAACCGATGTAGTCCCAATACGGAACATGCCACGCTAAAACTGCCAAATTCTTCTCCTCCGCCAAATCCGAAAAATACCGATCCGCAGGAGGACACGACGAGCAACCCTGAGAGGTGAACAACTCCACCAACAATAAGGGCTCCTCCGCAACAGCGTCGCGCACCCCCAAAGATACACTTAGACTTCCGAATAGACCGAAAGACAACAAGGCAACAAAAAGCCAACGACGCATCGTTCTTTGTCTCGCTTTTCGCATCATCTTACACCTTCTGTTAAATCCTTCTGATAGGGAACCTCGAGACGAACAACTCCACCCCTTTCTCCTACCACTTCTTCCCTATCACATTATTTCAAGGTTTGCAACCACGCGATGATGTCGGCTCTGTCCTGCGCCTTTTTGATTCCGAC
>JABAAA010000101.1 GCA_014239005.1 Alphaproteobacteria bacterium
TGAGTTCTCCGATGCTGACGTTGCTGATCGTGACAAACCACCTACTGCGCGCGCACGGCATCGCCGTCTTTCCTGGACTTGTCATGCTGTTTGCCTCGGTGCTGAACATCCTGCTCGACCCCCTGCTGATCTTCGGCTTGTGGGGCTTGCCGCGTTTGGAGATCGCAGGGGCTGCTTGGGCAACCCTCATCGCACGAGCCCTGGGATGCCTCTTGTTGCTATGGGGCTTGGTTCACTACGACATCTTGGGAAGAGTGCGAGGAAGTCTCAAAGAGCTGTTCGCCGACTTCGTTCGCTTGATCCGCTTCGCCATTCCTGCCTCAGGGCAGAATATTGTCCAACCCGCGACGGAAGTCTACATGGTGACCCTTCTCGCCGGCTTCGGCTCGCAAGCGGTTGCCACCTACGGCGTTGTCACGCGCCTTTATGCGATCATCTTCCTTCCTTACTATGCGATGGCGGCCGCCTTGATTCCGATCATCGCGCAAAACTGGGGCGGAACGTACCGTGCGCGCGTCGAAGAGGCGGGAAGACTTGCTGTACGCGTCGCCCTCTTGTGGGGAGTGCTCTGCACCGCGCCGCTCTTTGTGTTCGCCCGCCCGATCGCCGAGCTGTTCGGCAGCAGCGAGGACTTGGTTGCATGGACAACCTTCTACTTTCGCTACATTCCTTGCAGCTTCGCCTTTGCCGGATTGGTGATGCTGCTCGGCTCGTTCTTCTACGGGATCGCCAAGCCCTTCTACGCCTTCGCCACCGAGGCGGTGCATTGGTTTGTGCTTTATGTGCCGATCGCTTACCTCGCTTCCTTGTGGCTAGGCGTCGAAGGCATTCTGTTGAGCGAGATTGCCGCGAACCTGCTCTCCGCCTTGCTCGCCTTCGCCGTCTACCGCTGGGTCTGCGACAAGGGCTTCTAGGCGCGCAAGACGAGGCGTTGCAATTCCTCGCAACCCTCACCTGATCGCGCCGAGACGGGAACGGCGTTGCACGATTTCGCCGCGCACAGGGTGGCGTGGCGTTGCGTGTGGGCGAGTCTGTCGATCTTGTTCCACACCTCGACGATCCTGCCTTTGCAACCCAAGCGTTGCAAAACGCGCAATACCTCGTGCTTTTGCTCGGCACTGTCCGAGGCGGCGATGTCGCGCACGTGCAAGACGATGTCGGCTTGCACCACCTCTTCCAGGGTAGCGTTGAAGGCATCGATCAGAAAAGGCGGCAGGTCAGCGATGAAGCCTACGGTGTCCGCCAGCAACAGGGTTGCACCGCTACTATCCTGCGGTGTACGGGAAGCATCGCGCCACCGCGCGATCTTCGTGTCCAGCGTGAGAAAGGGCTGTTGGCGCACCGCTTGCCGCATGCCTTGCGGAAGCGCGAGAAGGCGGTTGAACAGCGTCGATTTGCCCGAGTTCGTGTAACCCGTCAAGGCGGTGAGAATGCATCCGCGACGCGCGCGGCGTTGCAGCGATCGTCGCGCGTCGAGCTTGCGAAGTTTTTTGTCGAGCCCGCGCTCGGTCGTCTCCAACGTGCGTCGGTCCAGTTCGATCTGTCGCTCTCCCGGTCCTGCGAGGAACCCTCGTCCTCCCCTCTGTCGTTCCAAGTGCTGCCATGCTTTGGCGAGCCGCGATTTTTGCCATGCGCATTGCGCGCGCGCGACTTGCAGACGTCCTTCTTGGCTGCGCGCGTTGGCGGCGAAGATTTTCAGGATCAGCGCGGTACGGTCGAGCACGCTGCACGCGAGCGCGCGTTCGAGGTTGCGCTGTTGCAGCACGCCGAGCGGCACATCGAAGCAGACGACTTCGATGCCCTGTCGTTCGACGAGGGTGCGCAAGGTTTCCGCCTGCCCTTTTCCGATCAGGGTTGCGGCGGAGATTCTGTGGACGACGAAGGTGTGACGGGCTAAGACTTGCAGCGACAAGCCTGCCGAACGCGCCAGCTTTGCCGTCTCTTCAAGACAATCCTTAGGATCCCGTTGTGAATCTCGTTGCGAATCCCGTTGCGACTCGCTGTGTCGTAGGCTTACCCTCGACAGGTCGACATGGACGATACAACAAGGGGTAGCAGCAAGAGCGGCGGCGGGTTGCGGCGAATCCTTGTGCTTGTGTTGCGCTGCCCTGGCTGCGTTCACAGCGTTCACAATGCGGGAGCTGTTTCCAAGGCGACGGCTTCGTCGGGCAGGATGGTTGAGATGGCGTGCTTGTAGACCAGCTGCGCGTGTTCGTTGCGCGCCAGCAGTATACAGGCGTGGTCGTAGTTGACGACGCACCCTTGCAGCTTGACGCCGTTGGTCAGGTAGACGGTGACGCCTGCCTTACTGTCGACCACTTGGGACAGAAACGATTGTTGGATGTTCTCGTTCATGGCACTTCTCCTTGTTTTGCAAGCCTTCTGGCTTGTGTGCGCCTCGTTGGAGACGGAGTTGACACACAGAGAAGCAGAAGCTAGAATGCCTTTAATCTTGATCGAAGGTCCGTCTGCTTCTCGTGGTGTTGTTGCCTGCCCTCACGCGAGAGTTCTTCCGACTCCTTTTTTGTTCTTGCAGTCCCTCTCATAAAGTACCTATTCTGTCCTCCTGTCTTTTTTGCGTTCGTTTTCACTTCAAAGCCTGTCACCGCCTCCCATCGTTGCGTCACATCAGCTCCAGCATCAACCCCCGCATCAACCCCCGCATCAACCCCCGCCTTGGTTGCCCGTCTTGAACCCTCGACACCATCGACACACCTTCAGCACCTTTCGCTCTGCCCCATCGTCTACGCCCCCTACACGCCCCTACCATCACGATAGTAGCATTGTTTTGTTGTGTTGCAAAGATTTTTTTAACCCTCTTTAACCCTGTCCGAGAAACGAGGAGCCGAGCATGCTGACCCTTTACACGAACACGGCAACGCCCAACGGCATGAAGGTGATTCTTTTGCTCGAAGAGCTGGGGGCGGAGTACAAGACGGTCGCGATCGATTTCTCCAAAGACGAGCAATTCTCGGAAGCTTTCTTGACGATCAGTCCGAACAACAAGATTCCTGCGCTCGAAGACGAGCAGGCGGACGGCAGCAGGGTGACGCTGTTTGAATCGGGAGCGATCATGCTCTACCTCGCCGAGAAGACAGGACGATTCCTCAACCTCGATCTCAAAAAACGTGCAGAGACGCTCGTTTGGCTCTTTTGGCAGAACGCGAGCCTAGGACCCATGCTGGGACAAGCGCACCATTTTGCCGTCTTCGCTCCGGAGCGCGTCGACTACGCCTTGGAGCGCTACACGAAAGAGGCGCAGCGACTCTATCGTGTGTTGGAGCGTCGCTTGCAAGAAAGCGCGTGGCTGGGAGGCGACGAGATATCGATCGCCGATTTCGCCGCCTATCCCTGGACGCACCCTTCACGCCACGCGGCGCAAGGGATCGCGCTCAAAAATTTTCCGCGCGTCGAAGCGTGGCTTGCGCGCATCGAGGCGCGGGAGCGCATTCAGGCAGCGTACAAGAAGTATCCGCCAAAAGCTCCCCTTGAAGCGAAGCATCGGCACGGATAGCCCCACGTTGCTGCTTGCCGCCGTGCAAAGCAACCCGACGCTGGGAGACATCGGAGGCAATGTCGAAGCTTTGTTGCACGCACGCCGCCAAGCTCTTCAACGCGAGCCCAAGCTCGATTTGGCGGTTGCATCAGAACTCGTACTGTGCGGCTACCAGCCCGACGACCTGCTGCTCGATGAAACATTTCTCGACGTTTGCGAGAAAGGCATCGACGCCTTGCAGCATGCCATCGACGCAGACGGACGCGCGAGCCTGCTGTTGGGCGCACCACGGCGGGCAGACTCGAAAATGGACGAGAAGACGGGAAAAAATACGGGAAAAAAGACGGGAGAGAAGACGTGGCAGCTGTTCAATTCGGTCGTGCTACTTTCTCCTCACGCGAAGCCGCGCTGGCACGACAAGAGTTTTTTGCCCAATTACGGCGTATTCGACGAGAAGCGGTATTTTTCCGCGCGCGCCACTCCCTACACTGCGCTATCTTTTCAAGGCTTGCGGCTGGGCGTCATGGTGTGCGAGGACATGTGGCAGGAAGAAGTGGCAGCGTCGCTTGCAAAAGACGAGGCGGCGCTGTTCGTCGTGTTGAACGCCTCGCCCTTCGAGCATGGCAAGGCGCAGCGACGCCTCGAGGTTGCGCGGGAGCGTGTAGAGCGTCACGGCGTGCCGTTGCTGTATGTGAACCAAATGGGAGGGCAGGACGAACTTCTTTTCGACGGGGGTTCGTTTGCGCTCAACAAAGACGAACAGCCTTTTCGTCTGCCCTTCTTTGAAGAGGCGATCGACATCGTTCGATTCCACAACGGCAGGCTCTCGCCGACAGACGAGAGCGAGGATAAAAGCAAGCGCAAAGGAATACAAAAGGGAATACAAAAGAGAACACAAAAGTTTTCGTCTTCCGTGCCGAGCTGGGAAGAGTTGAGCTGGCGAGGCATCACGACGGGCATTCGCGATTATGCGCGCAAGAACGACATCGGAAAGGTGGTGCTGGGACTTTCGGGGGGAATCGATTCTGCCTTGTGCGCCGTGCTTGCCTGCGAGGCGATGGGCTCCAAGAATGTTCGCGCGCTATTTCTACCCTCCCCTTACACGAGCGCAGCTAGTAGCGAGGATGCGCGTGCGGTGGCGGAACGCTTGGGAATGTCGCTCAAGGAGATTTCGATCACGGAGACGATAGACAAGATTGCGCAGAGCTTCGAGGCAGCATTAGGCGAGGCGTGCGAGGGGGTGGTGGCGGAGAACATTCAGGCGCGTTTGCGCGCCTTGTTGCTGATGGCGGATGCCAATCGCGACGGGGCGCTGTTGCTTGCGACCAGCAACAAGTCGGAGTGTGCCACGGGTTACACAACGCTCTACGGCGACATGGGGGGCGGGTATACGCCCTTGAAGGATGTGTACAAAACGGAAGTGTATGCCTTGGCACGATGGCACAATGCGCACGCTGCCAATGGGCATTGGGGGAGGTCGATGATTCCTGATCGTGTGCTGACGAAAGCGCCGAGCGCGGAGTTGCGCTTCGAGCAAC
>JABAAA010000102.1 GCA_014239005.1 Alphaproteobacteria bacterium
GTGCGCATCCCTCGCTCCTTCGCCAAATACAGCGCCAGCGCACGCCCGATTCGAGCACCCGAACCCGTTACCAACGCAACCTTGCCCCGAACATCCACGATCAACACTCCGAACATTCCTGAAAAGACAAATTTTTCGCTTGACGCTCGCGCAAAACTAGCATAATGCCAAGCAAAAACCTTGAAACGAAACATGCTAGAATGAAAACCGAACACCAAGTAGAACACAGCGTACCCCTTCTGCCTTACAATCCCCCATCATTTGCCTGAATGCCATGACCGAAGACAAAGACAAAAATCAAGACGAGGATATCGACCTCAAGGCGCTGTCCGACCAGGAGCTCGTCGAACAAATGTGGGACGACCTCTACGACGGGCTGCAAGAGCCCATCCTCGAGGGAACGAACATCCTGCTGGAACGAAAGTGGTTGCCCTACGACGTTCTGACGAAAGCGCTCATCGAGGGCATGCGCATCGTCGGAATCGACTTCCGCGACGGCATCCTGTTCGTGCCTGAGGTGCTGATGTCGGCGGGCGCGATGAAGGCGGGCATGGCGATCCTCAAACCCCTGCTCGCCGAGACGGGAGCGCCGAGCTTGGGTAAGATCGTCATCGGCACCGTCAAGGGCGACATCCACGATATTGGAAAAAATCTTGTCTCGATGATGCTCGAAGGCGCAGGATTCGAGATCATCGACCTCGGCGTCAATGTCTCCGTCGAGACCTACTTGGAGGCGCTCGAAAAGCACCAACCCGACATTCTCGGCATGTCCGCGCTACTGACAACTACCATGCCCTACATGAAGGTCGTCATCGACACGCTCAAGGAAAAAAACTTGCGCGACGACTACATCGTGCTGGTCGGCGGCGCACCGCTCAACGAAGAGTTCGGAAAAGCCGTCGGCGCAGACAGCTATTGTCGCGACGCCGCCGTCGCCGTCGAGACCGCCAAAGATTTCATGAAGCGCAAGCACAACATCAAGGCGGGCGCAGGCAAAGCTAGTGCAAGCTAGAGCCGTTGTCACAGCGAAGGGCGCAGCAGTGGCGCGACGACGGCACAAGAAAGGTCAAAGAAGCCCGACAAGTGAGAAGAGAGTGCAAGAAGATGAAAAAAAACCGCGCAAGGTATTGTTGATTGCCTGTGGCGCATTGGCGCGTGAGATCCTTGCGATTCGCGAACAGAAGGGGTTGGAGAATCTGCATGTGACTTGCCTGCCGGCGAAGTTGCACAATCGTCCTGCGCTGATTCCTGCGCGCGTGCGAGCGAAGATTCGTGCTGCCAAATCTTGTTACGACAAAATTTTTGTTCTTTACGGCGATTGCGGCACGGGTGGCATGCTGGATGTTGTGTTGCGCGAAGAGGGGGTGGAGCGTATCGGGGGTCCTCATTGTTACGCGTTTTTTGCCGGGCAGGAGCGCTTTGAGCGCATGATGGAGAGCGACCCGACGCGGTTTTTCCTGACCGACTATCTTGCGCGTCATTTTCGCACGCTGATTTACGAGGGCTATGGATTGGATCGCCACCCGCACTTGCGCGATCTTTTGTTTGGCAACTATCGCGGCGTGGTGTATTTGGCGCAGACGGAGAGTGAGGAGCTGGTTCGTGCTGCCGAGCGGGCGGCGGAGATGTTAGAGTTGCCGTTGGAGGTGATGCGCACGGATTATGGTGAGTTGGCGCCGTTTTTAGAGCGGATTGCATAGTCGATGTTTCCAGCCAATTTGTTGATTGGACTGATGGAATTGTTTCGTTTTCTACCCCAATCTTGAAGGCAAGGTTCGCGCGTAAGCTTTGGCGAGCGTCGAAAAAACTACAACGCTCGCCACCATGAAGCACGCGGTAGCGATCAAAGGTGTCGCAGAGAAGACAAGAAAGTTTTGCGCCTCGCGCACGATGCTTCCCCAGCTGGCATGGGGTGGGGGAGAACCGAGTCCGAGATAAGCGAAGGAGGCTTCGGCGAGAATGGCGAGCGAAACTTGCGTGGCAGCGTGCGTCAGCAGAGGAGCGAGCGTGTTCGCTAGCATGTGTTTCAGCAAGATATGCCCTTCGCTCGCCCCAAGTGCGCGCGCGGCGGTGGTGAAAGGGGAAAGATAGAGGCTGCGGGCGATCGCACGGGTGATCTTCCAAAAGACAGGAATGTTGAACAGGGTGATGGCGCACAAGACGGCGAGCCAGCCAGGTCGGTAGAGGGTGGCGACCAGCAATGCGGTCAGGAGGGCGGGAAAGGCAAAAAGCAGGTCGGAGGCGTTCTTTGAAAGCGTACGCAGCAAGGAATTGTTCGTGCGCGCACTTGCGAACCCGAGCGGCAGCGCACACAGCAGCGCGAGCGCGACGGCAGCAAGGGCTGTTGCCAGCGACACCCACCCTCCGCGCAAAATCATACGCAGCGTGTCTCTGCCGTAGTGGTCTGTGCCGAGCCAGTGAGCAAGGGAAGGGGGGAGGAAGCGGTCGTCGATGACGATGGCGGGTGGCGGTGTCAAGACAGCGCAGTAGAAGAACACCGACAGCGCGAACAGCACGAACCCAAGCGTGTAGCGGGCGCGGCGGCGATGGGGAAAGGGGGAGGCGTTGTGCAAGGCAAGGGTGTAAGGCAAGGGTGTAAGGTAGAGGTGTTTGAGAGATTAGTTCTTGTCGACTCTGCGCGCGTCGATCGTAGTTGCCAGCGTCTCTGCGAAGGTTGTGGCGAGCAGGGTTGCGGTGGCGAACAGCAGCGCGAGGGCGAGCGCGAGCGGCAGGTCTCTTGCGTGGGTGGCGTTGAGAAAAAGAGAGCCGAGCCCTGGCAAGGCGAAGACATGTTCCACGACGACAGTACCCGAGACGAGAAAGGCTGCTTGCAAGCCGCTGAGCGCGAGCAGGGGTGCTGCGATTGTCGGCAAGACATGGCGGAGCAACACGCCTTGCGGAGAGATTCCTTTCGCGCGAGCGGTTGCAACGAAGGGTCGGCTCAGGGTTTCTGTGAGCGAAGCATGGGCGAAACGGGCAAGAATCGCCACCTGCGGTAGTGCGAGCGCCAGCACGGGCAGGAGGATGTGTCGCGCCTGCGCACTCCACGCGGCTTGCTCGGCGATGCCGCCGCTAGGCAGCAAGGGCCAGCGTACGGCGAAGAGCAGGATCAACACGATGCCGAGCAGGAAGGAAGGAAGCGCGAGCAGGATGTTGAGCGCGAGGTCGAGAAGGACGGTCGTGCGTCTGCGCGCTGCCAGTAGGATTCCTACGCTGATACCGCCCGCCGTTGCGAGCAGGTAGCTTGCGAGCGAAAGAGTGAGCGAAAGGGGAAGTCGCTCGACGACGAGCGTGCGCACAGGCACGCCGTAGAGCGCGCTCTCTCCCCAGTCGCCTTTGGCAAGATCGGCAAGCCAGGCGAGGTAGCGTTGCACGAAGGTTTTGTCGAGCGCGAGCGCGGTGCGCATTCTTTGCAAGGCCTGCGCGTCGCCTTGGGTTCCGAAGGTCGCCTCTGCCACATCGCCGGGCAGCCAAACGAAGAGGGCGAAGAGCAGCAGGGAAAAGAACCACAGAAACAGCAACGTCGGCAGCAGACGTAGCAGCACCAGCTTGAAGAACGTCATGTTGTCTCTCAGGTTGTCTTCCAGCTTTCCCGCCAGCTTTCCGCGCTAGCCCGCTCGCTGTCTTGCCCTTGTTGGCTTTCTCTGCGCTGCGATGGCGGTCGGGAAGGCTTTTGCTTTCTTGGGGGACGCTTTCATGGGAGAAAGTGCGCGTCGCGGAGGTCGTTGGCTTGGACAGGAGAGTTTTGCCACAATCCTTTCAGGGATGTGACGCGCACCATGTTTTTCGGCAATTGAAAGAGGAAGACGGCGGGCAGGTCTTCGCTGAGGTGGCGTTGTGCTTTGCGACGGAGCTTGCGGCGTTCTTTGTCCGATCTCGTGGTGTCGAGCTTGTCCATCAGTCGACGAAAGGGGAGGCTTTTGTAGCCGAAGTAGTATTCTTCGCGCGCGAAGATTTCCATGTCGTCGGGCTCGGTGTGAGCTACGATCGTGAGGTCGAAGTCGTAGTTGCGAAAGACTTCCGAGAGCCATTGCGCCCATGCGATCGGCTGGATCCGAACGGGAATGCCGACGGCTTCGAGCTGCTGGGCGACGATCTCGCCGCTACGGCGCGCGTAGGAGGGGGGGGGAAGCTTAAGCGTGAGAGGAGGGATGTTTTTGCTCCAGCCGCTTTTTTGCAAGAGCAGTCTTGCGCGATCAGGATCGTAAGCCTTGCGCTCGGCGAGGTCGAGCCAGTCGGGGGCGTGCGGCGGGTAGTGACTGCCGATCGCTTGTGCCGTGTCGAACATCGCGCCTGCAATCAGCGCGCGGCGATCGATGGCGTGCGCGATCGCGTTGCGTACGCGCAAGTTTTGGAAGAAGGGTTTTCTCAGGTTCATGGCGAGCAATGTTTCCCCTTCGGTCGTGCCGCTCTCGACCGTGAAACGAGAGTCCTGTTCCAAAGCTTTTAAAAGCTCTGGAGCAGGAAAGTTGGGAAAGGCGTCGATGTCGTCGGCGAACAGGGCAGCTTGCGCTGCCAAGGGTTCAGGCAGGAAACGGAAACGTACGCTTTGCAGCGCGGGTTTCGCGCCCCAGTACTCGTCGTTGCGCACGAGCAGCAGGTCTGCGCCGCGTCGCCATGCTTTCAAGCGAAAGGGTCCTGTGCCTATGGGGTTGTTGCGGTTGGTGCTTGCGCTTTCGGGATGAACGACGACGGCGTCGCCCCAGGCGAGGTTGCGCGGAAACTGCGGATCGGCGTGATAGAGCCGCACGCGCAAAGAGTGAGGATCGAGAATTTCGACAGCGCGGATGTTGTGAAACAGACGCTGTTGCGCATTGCGACTTTCGGGTTTGGTCGTACGTTGAAGCGAGAAGGCGACTTCGCGTGCCGTCATGGGCTTCCCGTCGTGGAAGCGCACCTTGTGATGCAAGCGAAAGGTGAAGGTGGTTGCGTCTTTGGAACGTGTCCAGCTTTTGGCGAGCGCGGGCTGCAAGCGCCCTTGCCCGTCGATGCGCGTCAGTCCTTCGAAGACATTGC
>JABAAA010000103.1 GCA_014239005.1 Alphaproteobacteria bacterium
GCAGCAAGGGATAGAGAGGGATAGGAACGGGCGATGTTGGGAAAGGATTTTTTCCAAAAGGCGGCTCGCATGGGTTCGGGCGCGCGCGACTTGATGGGATCGATGGCGGGCGAGGTCGAGCGTTTGGTCAAGGCGCGTGTCGAGGCGAGCTTGCGGGGCATGAATCTTGTGTCGCGCGAGGAGTTCGAGGCGGTGAAAACGCTTGCCGAGCAGGCTCGTGCGCGGGTGGAGGCGTTGGAGACGAAGATGGGAGAGCGGGCGAAGCCGACAACGAAGCCGACGACGAAAGAGCCGAAGACGTCAACCTAGTCGGGCTTGTTTGAAGGACAAAAACACTCGCGTGCCTGTTCACGCGAACGCGTGCCAATGAAAAGGCTCAAGCCCGCCCATAGCCCATAGCCCATGGCCCATGGCGCTGGCATAGTGCGTGGCATAGTGCTTGGTTTGTGTGTGCGTCCCTTTTTTGTCAAAATCTCGTTCCTTGTATTGACAAAGCCGCAAGCAATGTGGCAAAGCAGAAAGGTTGTCTCATCAAGACACACCCCCTTCGCCTTCTTTCTCGTGCTGCGAAAAGGAAGGCGAGCCTCGAAACCCGAAGGAGATTTTTGACGCTATGGGCGAGTACCTTTTTACGAGCGAGTCCGTCTCCGAAGGACACCCCGACAAAATTTGCGATCGTATCTCCGATGCCATCCTCGATCTGTACCTGAAACAAGACAGCGCCTCGCGCGTCGCCGTCGAATGTATGGCAACGACCAACCGCGTCATGCTGGCAGGCGAAGTGCGCTCGCACGCCCCCATCTCTGCCGAACAAGTGAGCGCGTGCGCGCAAGAAGTCGTGAAGACGCTGGGCTACGAACAAAAGGGCTTTCACTGGCAGAAGCTTCGCATCGATAATTGTATCCACGAACAATCCGCCGACATCGCACACGGCATCGGCGAAGAAGGCGCCGGCGACCAAGGCTTGATGTTCGGCTACGCTTGCGACGAGACGGAAGAGCTGATGCCGGCAGCACTCTACTACAGCCACAACATCCTGCGCCGCCTGAGCGAACGTCGCCTCGGCGGCGATTACCCTGAGCTGGGACCGGACGCGAAATCGCAACTCTCGCTGATCTACGACGAGAAGACACGTCTGCCGCTGCGTTGCCATTCGATCGTCGTCTCCACGCAACACGGACGCGACGTGCCTTTGACGCGCGTCCAAGAGATCGTGCGCGAGGTGGTGGGCGAAGTCTTGCCCGAAGGATGGCTGTGCGCCGACAAGAACTTTCATATCAACCCGACAGGACAATTCGTCATCGGCGGTCCCGACGGCGACGCAGGGCTGACCGGACGCAAGATCATCGTCGATACCTACGGCGGCGCTGCACCGCACGGCGGCGGCGCTTTTTCAGGCAAGGACGCGTCCAAGGTCGATCGCTCGGCAGCCTACGCAGCGCGCTATTTGGCAAAGAATATCGTCGCCGCCAAGCTTGCACGACGTTGTCTGATCCAAATAGCTTACGCGATCGGCGTCGCCGAACCCGTCTCCTTCTATGTCGACTTGCAAGAGCGCAACACCACCGCTAGCAACGCAGAAGTCGCAGCTGTGTTGCAAAAACTGATGAACCTGACGCCGCGCGGCATCAAAGAACACTTGCAACTGACGCGTCCGATCTTCGAGCCTTCCAGCAACTTCGGACATTTCGGAAGAAAACCGCGCGAGAACGGATGCTTCTCGTGGGAGAAATGCGACCTTGTGAAACAGCTCAAGGACGCACTCGCTTGACACAAACCGCCCGCGTTGAGAGATTCTCCAAGAGCTTCTCCAAGAGCTTCTCTCGAAGATGCGCGCGCAAGCTCTCCGCCTATCGAGAAGGGTTGCTGGAAAACAAACTGCCTCAGATAACGCTCTCGCCCGCGCTACCCTTCTGCGGCGACAAGGCTTTTTTCGATCGCTACCGAAAAGACCTGCGCTTGGAAATCGGCTTCGGAGCAGGCGAGCATTTGGCAAGTCAAGCCGCGCACGCGCCACAAGCGGGCTTCATCGGTTGCGAGCCCTACCGCAACGGAGTCGCAGCCTTGCTCGCTACCTTGGAGCAGGGAAAAGAGGAGGCTAGCGAAACGACGAACTTGCGTCTTTTCGCCGACGACGCCTTGTTGCTCTTGCCCGTCTTGCCGAACAGTTGTTTGAGCTTTCTCTACTTGCTTTTTCCCGACCCCTGGCCGCGAAGGCGTCATGGCAAACGTCGCCTTTTGCGGATGCAAGTGTTGGATGCGTTCGCGCGTCTTTTGCGTGCGGGCGGTATCCTGCGTTGGTCGAGCGACGAGCCCGCGTTTGTCACGACGGGACTTGCGGCTTGTTGTGCGCATCCGTGTTTCGTGTGGCGGGCGGAGCGTCCCGACGACTGGCGGCTGCCTCCTGCCGACTGGGTTGCGACGCGCTATCAGAAGAAGGCGGAGCAAGCAGGTCGAGCGATCTTCCACGCCACCTTCGAGCGACGCTAGAAAGGGGTTCGCGAGAGAGTAGAATTGTCGTTTCAGATTCGGGCTACGAGGAATCCCCAGTAGAGGATGTAGCAGAGGACGCAAGCGCATCCGAGGGCGAGTCGCGCTCGGCGGTGGCTTTTGCTTCCGACAAGGAAGAGAGCGAAGGCGACGGGAGCGAGCAGGAGGTCGGGTATATTTTCTCGAACATTGAGAGGCAGCAGGATTGCGCACAGGGGTAGGATGAGCCAGCTGTTGAAGATGGTGCTGCCGAAGATTCCTCCTGTGGCGAGCGCGAGCGCTTTTCTTCGGATGGCGACCAATGTCGCGACGACTTCGGGCAGCGAAGTGCCGAGCGCGAGAATGGAGAGTCCGATCAGCGTTTCCGGCACGCCGAGCCGTTCTGCGATCGCCTGTCCTCCTGCGACGACTTCTTCGGAGCCTAATAGCATGAGGACGAGTCCTACGAGGGCGAGGAGCGTTCCGTGTTTGATTCCGTTTCGCGAAAGTTTTTTGCCGTGTTGTTGGCGTGTCTGTTCTTGGGTGGCTTCTTTGAGCGCGAGGTATGTGTAGAGGATGAAAGGGACGAGGAGGGCTGCTCCCCATGTCGAGGGGATGCTGGCGTTGTATGCGAAGGCTGCGAGGGTGAGAAGGGCGCTTCCTGCTGCGACGGCGTGGAGGGTGGAGGGTTGTTTCGCCTGTTGTTTGTTGTTGAGATGGGAAAAGAGGACGATGATTCCTCCGATGAGCCAGACATTTGCGATGTTGCTGCCGAGGATATTTCCAGCGGCGAGTCCTCCGCTTCCTTTCCATGCGGCTTGGAGGGAAAGGAATAGTTCTGGTGCGGAGGTACCGAATCCGACGATGGCGACGCCTGCGAGCGCGGGCGAGAGGCGCAGTTGTTTGGCGAGGATCAGGCTTCCTTTGACGGTCGCTTCGCCACCGACGACGAGGACGAGGAGTCCGAAGAGGAGTTGGAGGGAGGGGATGAGCATGCGGAAGATTGTGGGGGGGGAGGGGGAGGGAGTCAAGGACGGATGGTAGAACAGCTTTGCGGGGGGGGGGTTGCGCTCGCGTTATGTGTGTCTGTTGCGCTCGCGTTATGTGTGTCTGTTGCGCTCGCGCTTGTGCTTTTGATAGCACGCGCTCGCGCTGGGGACGCGCTTTTTATTGCGGATGAGATTGCGTTGTGCGCGTCTGTTGCGCTCGCGTTCGTGCTTTTTGGATAGCACACGCTTGCGCAACAGACGCGATTTTGATGGATATGCAAAACGCAAGACGAGCGAGCCGTAGGCGAGCAAGTTTTGCGCATGGGGGGTGTGGGGGGACGCAGTTCCCCCGCAAAAGCGCGCCGCGAGCGAGCGCACGCAGTGCGCTTTTCTACGCACGAGCGCGAAACCCGAAGGGTTACGCGCTCGTGCGTAGCCTCTTCCTACACCAAGCGCGAGGCTTGCCTCGCGCAAACCCCCTCGCAACACGGCACAGCGTCTTTAATTTTGCCTAGAAGATAGAGGAGAAAAGAAGCGCGCGTAGCGTGTCCTAAAATAAAAAACGCCCCTTATTTATTTGCCTCTATACGTTGTTCCCACTCTGCTACGATTTTTCTCCCTTCCTCGACTTGTTCTAAGGTGAGTTTGCTCCGAGTGTACGTTTCATTGTATTTTGCCTCATCCTCATTCCTATAGTCTCCTATTTTCGCGGAAAGATGGTACAAGGCATAAGCAAGGACAATATTTTTTTCCACGCCTTTTCCATTAGAATACAGGTTGCCTAAATTATTCAATGCTTGACCGTCTCCTAGCTGTCCCGCCTCAAAATATAACTTGGCAGCCTTTGCATAATCTTGTTTGACACCTTTTCCCTCTTCATACAACTTTCCTAACGCTAGTTTGGCAACAGGGTGATTCATTTGCTCTGTCGACTTACTATACCATTCGGCGGCTTTGGCGTAATCTTGATTGATGCCTCTCCCGCTTTCGTACAAATATGCCACGCAATTTTTTCCTCCCGCGAAATCTGTTGCCCGTTGACACAAATCGAAGGCTCTGCTGTCATCTTGCTTCACACCATTTCCATAAAGATGCATCTTGGCTAGCTGGACAAGGGCAGGGAGGTGCCCCATCGCTCCTGCTTTCCAATATAAAAAAGAGGCTGTTTTGTATTTTTTTTCTTGAAATTTTTGCTGCGCTCGCTCGAAAATTTCCTCGGCACTCTTTTCTCTCCCTTCCGCAGGCGGCGCGAAAGGTAAGAACAAGGTTAAGATAAGAGCAAAAACTGCAAAAAATTCAGCATGCTTACGGAACAAAGAAGCCCTTCCCCTTATGATTGAATGTTGAGGGTTTCGTCTGTCAAGCCTCGAGCAATGGTAAATCATAAAATCCCCGTTCATTTTTGAGTATGTCGCGAATCGCCTCCTCTATTTCTCATATGTTGGTGTTTTTGTCAAGTTTTTTTGTCTAACGAGGCAGAACCGCCTCGCCTTGTAGCGTTGCTAGTCAGCTTGCGCGAGGCTTCGCCTCGCGC
>JABAAA010000104.1 GCA_014239005.1 Alphaproteobacteria bacterium
TCGATCTTGACGATGTCGCGCACCCGCTCTTCCAGCAACCGCCTGTGGTTGCGGTTGACAAGTGCGATGCGCGCGCCGGTGGAAGCGGCGTTGCCTAATGGCACGACGCGTTCAGGCGTACAGTCAGGCACCAGCCCCAAGATCAAGGCGTACAGCGGATCGATGTGACTGCCGAACGCACCCGCCAGCAAAATGCGCGAAACCTCTTTGACCCCCGCGTGCGCCATCAACAGCCTTGCGCCTGCGTGCAACGCCCCCTTCGCCAGTTGCACAGCGCGAATGTCGTTCTGCGTGATCGTGATCGTGCGTCCTTCTTCTTCGTGCAACACGTAGACGAAGCTGCGCCCGTCGCGCTTCATACGCGGTGTCTTTTCTGCCATCTCTTCACAAAACAAGCCGTCTGCACTCAGCAGTTTCACGCGAAAGAGCTCGCCGATTCCCTCGATGATGCCGGAACCGCAAATGCCGGTGATTGCGCTCGGTTCGGCAGCTCGCGCTGTTTTGCGACGTGTTTCTTCGGCATTGTTATGAAAGCCCTCCTCGTTCGACCACGCCATCCGATCGACGACCTTGAAGCGAGGCTCGAAGGTCTTGTCGTCGATGCGGATTCGCTCGATCGCCCCTGCCGCCGCACGCTGTCCGTGTTCGATCTGCGCCCCTTCGAATGCGGGTCCTGTCGGGCTGGAAGCAGCAAACACACGCTTTTCCACCGCCAGCAGAATCTCGGCGTTCGTGCCAATGTCGATGGCAAGCACCGGCGCTTCTGCATCCCACAGATACTCGGAAAGCGCCACCGCCGCAGCGTCGGCACCCACATGCCCTGCGATGCACGGCGGAGAGTAGAGGCGCGTACCCGGCGCAAGGGCGGAAAAGCCGCAGGCCCGTGCAGGCGCGCTGATCGAAGCGGCGGTCGCCAGCGCGAAAGGAGCGCCGCCCAACGGCACGGGATCGATTCCCCAAAAGATGTGATGCATGATCGGATTGCCGACAAGCACGACTTCCAATATCTTGTCGGGCGCGACCTCGCACGATGCGGCGACTTCTCGAAACAATTCGTCCAAGGCGTCGCGCACGCTTTGCGTCATGGCTCGCGCGCCCCCTTCGTTGAGCATGGCGTAGGAGACGCGGCTCATGAGGTCTTCTCCGAATCGGATCTGCGGGTTCATGCGCCCTTGGGCTGCGATGACGGTCGCGCTTTGCAAATCGACGAGTTGCGCCGACATCGTCGTCGAGCCAATGTCGATCGCCAAGCCGTAGAGCATCGTCTCGACGCCGGGGTAGACGGCAAGCAACGTGTCGTTGTCGCGCACGGCGGCGGTGACCTTGTAATCGCCGCGCTTGAGCGCTTCTTGAATCAACCCGTAGACGGAGAGATCGATCGCGTTGACATGCACATTCCACGCGCGTCGCAATGCCTCCAACAACCGCTCGCAATCGCCCGAAGGGCTGTCGAGCAGCGGGGGCTCGACCTCGACATAGTGCAAACGCAAGATAGGATCGATGGCGATCGGACGCGCATCGGGACGCTTGCGCACAACCTGCCTGCGCAGCTGGCTCTCGGGGGGAACATCGACGATCATGTTGCCTTGCAAAACAGTGTTGCATCCCAAACGCCGTCCTTTTTGCAACCCGCGCCGCTGCTCGTAGCGCGCCTCGACCTCCGAGAACTCCGAGAGCGCACGATGATCGCAATCGATGCCGAACTTCGGAAAATGTCCGAAGGTCGGCTGCACCTGACAGCGTCCGCAGATGCCGCGTCCGCCGCACACCGAATCCAAATCGACGCCGATCTTGCGCGCCGCTTCCAACAACGTCGTGCCGCGCGCCACCGAGCCGCGCAAGCCCGAAGGCGTGAACACCACGAACACTTCCTCGCTGGAAAGCGTTTCAGAAGCTTTCGTGGCTGTTTTCGTGTTTGTCTTCGTGTCTGTCATCGTGGCTGTTTTCGTGTTTTTCTTCGTGTCTGTCTTCGTGTCAGGGGCTCGCGCTAGCTTCTCTCTCTGCGTCGGCGGCGAGCGCCTTGCGCCGCGCCCGTCTCGCCGTCTGCGGCGGGCTCTCGAAAACGTTTGATCCAGCGTGTGCATCCTACATCCTTGCCGGCGATGACGTCGCTCGCCTTGATGGCGACCATCTCCTCTTCGTGCAGAGGGTTCATGATCGCCGAGCTCATGCCCGCGCCGGACGCCATCGCCAAGAAGGCTGCGTTCAGCGCGTGGCGTTTCGGCAGTCCGAAGCTGACGTTGGAGGCACCACAGCAGGTGTTGACTTTCAACTCGTTCCGCAAGCGCGCGACAAGACGCAAAGCCCCTGCACCGGCTTGCGAGAGTGCGCCGATCGGCATCACGAGCGGATCGACGACGATGCGCTCGTATCCGATACCAAAATCGGCAGCGCGCTCGACGATCTTTTTGGCGACCTGGAAGCGCACATCGGGATCTTCGGAAATGCCGCTCTCGTCGTTGGAGATGGCGATCACGCTGCAATCGTACTTTTTCACCAACGGCAGAACAACCTCCAACCGCTCATCCTCCCCTGTGACCGAGTTGAGCAGCGCGCGTCCCTGATAGGCTTCCAAGCCCGCTTCGAGAGCTGCCACGATCGACGAATCGATCGCAAGCGGCAAATCGCAGAACGACTGTATCAGGCGAATCGCCTTCGCGAGAATCGCGGGCTCGTCGGCGAGCGGAATGCCGGCATTCACATCCAGCATGTGCGCCCCCGCCGCCATTTGCGCGCGTGCGTCGCGCTCGACGGTTTCGAAGTTGTCGTTGCGCATCTCCTCGGCGAGCTTCTTGCGCCCCGTCGGGTTGATGCGCTCGCCGATGATCGTAAACGGAGCGTCCAAAGCGATCGCATGCTCTTTCGTCGCAGAACTGACAAGGGTACGGGTCGTCATCAAAAGCCTATCCTCGTAAAAGGGAAATGTTGCAAAAAATGTGGTACAGAAAGGTGGTGCAGAGAGGTGGTGCAGAGAGGTGGTGCAGAGATGTTGCGACTACGACGAACTTCGTTCCACGCCGCCACTGGCGATAAGGGCAGCAAGGCGTTCGTCATCGTACTCTTCTTCCAACATTCGCGCGCGCTCTTCCGCCACTTGTTTCAGATCGTCGCCACAAGGTTCAGGTGCGCTCTTGCGCCACGCTTGCAAGTAATGTTCCGCATCGCGTGCCTGACCGCGCATGGCAGCCTTGTCGATCGCCTCGGCAAAACGCGGTGCCAGCACGCGCTTCATCTGCTCGCGCCGCGAACGCCGCGCGATCACCTGAGCGGGTATATCGCGCCAAAGCACGACGAGGAGTTCTGCCATCGGGGTCTCGCCTACAGAAAAAGTTATCTCGCCAAAGGAGGAAGAAGCACACACTAGAACACACCCTTTGGACACACCCTTTGGACGCACCCTTGAAGTTTTGCGATTGCTTCTTCCGAACGCGTCTTCTATGCTATCGTGTGCGTTTCCTTAACAGGTTCGTCCTTCGTCGGTCAAGTCTTTTTTTGTTCTCCTTGTTTCGTGACCTTTGACTTGACCTATCCGCGATGCCCTCCCTTTTCGCTCGCCCTTCTTCTGTTCGACGCTCGTCCCCCCCTGTCGGTCTCGCCGGGTCGATGACGAGCCTGCTGGCGAATTCGTTGAAACTGGGAACGCGTCGTGCATGGCGAGAAGGTCGCGTGTGGGGTTCGAAGATGTTCCCTCAGCGGGGGACTGCCAAAGTGTTGTCTGATACGAGTGTCCTCGCCGCGTCGCGCGCGACGCCTTTCGAGGGCTTCGCCGATCTGTGCGCCGAGACCGAGCAAGAGACGCTAGCCGTCTCTCGACTGCTGCTGGAGGCGACAGCAGGCTTGGCGACGCCCCTGCCTGAGGTGGTACGTCATATCGTTGCTTCGGGCGGCAAACGTCTTCGTTCGCGTTTGCTGATCGCCTCCGCCAAACTGCTGGGGGCGCGCGGACAGGAGGGCGTTCGCCAAGAAGGGATTCTTCAAGAAGAAACACTCAAGGAAACGATTTTTTTGGGTGGCGCCGTCGAGGCGATTCACTGCGCCAGCCTTTTGCACGACGATGTCGTCGACGGTTCGAAGATGCGCCGCGGCTTGCCCGCCGCGCATCGGGTTTGGGGAGCGCAAGCCTCGGTGTTGGTAGGAGATTTCCTGTTTGCAAGCGCCTTCGAGTTGATATGTCGTCAGAGCCCACGGGAGATCCTGACGCTGTTGTCGCAAACGGCGCTACGTCTGACGCAGGGCGAGGTGCGCCAGCTCTACAGTGCGCATGCGCTTTTGATGACGGCGGACGACAGTTTGGAAATTGTCAGGGACAAGACGGGTGCGCTCTTTCGCGCGGCGACGATGAGCGCGGCGTTGGTGATGCGCGCCTCCCCGCAAGAGCAGCGTGCGCTTGCGTTGTTCGGCGAGCGTTTCGGCATTGGCTATCAGCTTGTCGACGACATGCTCGACTATCTGGGCGAAAGCAAGATGCTAGGCAAACGTCGCGGCGACGATCTGAGGGACGGCAAGGTGACCTATCCGTTGGTCTTATGCCTTGCGCGCAGCGATGCCAGACAGCGACGGCGAATCGAGCAGTTGCTTGCGCGCAGCGATTGTGCCGACGGGCAGGTCGACGAGGTGGCAAGGTTGATGCGCAAAACGGGTTGTTTCGACGATTGCGCCGCCCTTGCCAAGAAGACTTTGGAAGAAGGAGCGGCGGCGTTGGAAGGCATCGGCGACGCACGCCTGCGCGGTGTCTTGCAGCGTACCTGTTTGGCAAGCCTGAGCCGTTTGTCCTAGCGCACCCCAAAGAAAAGAGTTGACCTCGTGTCACTCCTTGTGCAAGGGTAGTGCAAGGGTAGTGCAAGGGTAGTGCAAGGGTAGTGCAAGGGTA
>JABAAA010000105.1 GCA_014239005.1 Alphaproteobacteria bacterium
AGTGAACAAGCGAGCGTAAGTGAACAAGCGAGCGTAAGTGAACAAGCGAGCGTAAGTGAACAAGCGAGCGTAAATTAATATGGCGCAGCCCCGACTTCAACTTGTCGATCCTAGTGAAGCGAAATCGCACGATTTTGCAAAGCGTTTAAAGCGTTCCAAGCCTTCTCGAAAGCGAGACAAGGCTCTTCCCCCACAATCTCTTCCCTTCAAGCATTTGCTAGGGATCGAGCATATGGAGGCTCGTGATATCGCCTTAGTTCTCGACCGAGCCGAGAAGCACCGAAGAAGCGGCAAGCATTTGAGGAGTTGCACCGAATCGCTGAAAGGAATTTCGATCATCAATCTTTTTATGGAGAACTCGACGCGCACGCGCGTCTCGTTCGAGCTTGCCGCCAAGCGGTTGGGAGCGGAGGTCACCAGCATTTCGGTCGCGCATTCGTCGATTCGCAAAGGAGAAACGCTGATCGACACGGCGCAGACCTTGCGCGCGATGGCAGCCGATCTTTTGGTGGTGCGCCATCCGCATTCGGGAGCGGTCAAGCTGCTTGCCGAGAAGCTGGATTGCAATGTCATCAACGCCGGCGACGGCTTTCACGAGCATCCGACGCAAGCCCTGTTAGACGCGGCGACGATCAACTACCGCAAAGGGGAATTGCAAGGCTTGAAGGTTGCGATTTGCGGCGATGTCAGGCATTCGCGGGTTGCGCGTTCCAACATCCTGCTGTTGCAAAAGATGGCAGCGGAGGTTCGCATCGTTGCTCCGCCGACGTTGTTGCCCGACCAGCCCTCGCTGTACGGCGTCGAGGTGTTTACCGACATGCGCGAGGGCTTGCACGATTGCGATATTGTCATGATGCTGCGCTTGCAGACGGAACGCATGCAGGGAATTTTCGTTCCTTCGATTCGCGAGTACTTTCACTTCTACGGCTTGACGCACGAGAAGTTGGCTTGTGCGCGTCCGGACGCGTTGGTGATGCATCCCGGTCCGATGAATCGAGGTGTCGAGATCGATTCGGTGTTGGCCGACGATTTGGGACGCAACCTTGTCCACGATCAGGTGGAGACGGGGGTTGCCGTGCGCATGAGCTGTTTGGAGTTGTTGAGTGCCGAGGGGCAAGCGCGTTGAGAGGCGTTGCGTCAGAATGCGTTGTGCGTTCTTTTTAGTGTCCAAGAGCTCTTGATGTTTTGCGCTCTGTGATATGCATTTTTTTGGATGAAACAGACGCTGATTGAAAACGCACGTCTCGTCGATCCTGGCGCGGTCGATCCTAGCGTGATCGATCCTGGCGTGGAGGAGAAAGCCAAGCCAAGCTCCAAGTCGAGCTCCGAGTCGATTCCTTTGAGTGCGCTGTTGATCGAAGACGGCAAGATCGCCGCGCACGGCGACGATGCTTTCAGCAAGGTTACGGACGGCGCGCTCCGTATCGATGCGGGAGGACTCGTGCTTGCGCCTGGGCTTGTGGATATGCGTGTGCAATTGCGCGAGCCCGGCGAGGAGCATAAGGAGACGATCGCCACGGCGGTAGCGGCGGCGGCGGCGGGCGGCGTGACCTCGATGGTGTGCCTGCCTTCGACGCAGCCCATCATCGACGATGTGTCGGTGGTCGAGTTCGTCGCGCGGCGCGGACGCGAGCAGAAGGGTTGCAAGATCTACTGCTACGCGGCGGCGACGCAAGGCATGCGGGGCGAGCAAATCTCGGAGATGGGGTTGTTGCAAGCCAGCGGTGCGCTGGGCTTTACCGACGCCGAGCGCGTGATTCAGGACGCGCGAGTGATGACGCGCGTTCTCACTTACGCGCGTGGTTTTGATGCGCTGGTGATTCAGCATGCGGAAGACCGTACGCTCGCCGAGGATGGCGATATGAACCAGGGCGAAGTAGCCGACCGACTGGGGTTGGTCGGCATTCCTGCTGCTGCCGAGGCGATCATGGTCGAGCGAGACTTGCGCTTGTTGGAAGGGACGGGAGGACGCTGCCATTTTGCCCATCTCACGACGGAGGCTGCCCTGAACGCGGTGAGGCGAGCAAAGGAGAGGGGGTTGGATGTCACCTGCGATACCGCGCCTCAGTACTTCTGTCTCGACGAGACGGCGTTGGAGGGGTACAAAACTTTTGCCAAGGTGACGCCGCCGCTTCGTAGCGTATCGGACAAAAGGGCGGTGGTGGCGGGATTGCTGGACGGCACGATCGATTGCATAGCAAGCGACCATTCGCCGCAAGACCAAGATTCGAAACGTCTTCCTCTGCCTTTAGCCGCTTGTGGCATGATCGGGTTGGAGACGACGCTTGCGCTGTGTCTGACGCACTTGGAGGGGCTTTCGCTTGCGCAGATGTTTCGCAAGCTTGCCACCAACCCTGCTCGGCTGTTGAGGATCGGGGGGGGGACGTTGCAAATCGGAGAGCCTGCCGATCTGCTGTTGTGCGATCCTGACCGCAAGTGGGTGATTCGCGAGGAGGAGATGCGCAGCAAGTCGAAGAACACGGCGTTTCACGAGGAAACGGTGAGAGGGGTAGTGACGAAAACTTGGGTTGACGGAAGGATTGTCTTCGACCGAGAGCGCGAGCAGGAGCAGAGGCGATCATGATCGTGGCGGCGTTGTTTTTGTTCGGGGCGGTTGTTTGGGGGTACGCATGCGGACTTTTTCCTTCAGGTCCTTGGGTTGCGCGCCGAAGTTTGGGGGGAAGAAATTTGACGGAGCTAGGTTCGGGCAGCACGGGGGCTACGAACGTGTTGCGCTATGCGGGGTGGGGGATGGCTTTTGCGGTGGTGGTATTGGATGTGTTGAAGGCGGTGGTGGCGATTTTGCTCGTACGTTATGTGGCGGATTTCTTGGCGTTGCGTTTCGAGGATGGGAATGGGAATGGGAATGGGAATGGAAATTTAGACATTCTTGCTTGGGGGGAGGCGGGTGCTGCGGTGGGTTGTTTGTTGGGGCATTGTTTTCCCGTGTGGAGTGCGAGGTTTCGTGGGGGCAAGGGCGTTGCGAGCATGGTTGGGGTTGTGTTGTTGTTGGTTCCTTGGATGTTTTTTGTTTCGGCGTTGTTGTGGGTGGGGGTATTGGGGTTGTGGGGTTTTTCGTCGGTGGCGTCGTTGGCGGTATGTTTGTTTCTTGTTGTGGGAGGATTGTTTTGGGTTGGGGGTATGCCCTTTTGGGGGTTGGTGGGGGTTGTGGTGGTGGTCCTTGTGCGGCATCGGGAGAACATGGCGCGGTTGTGGCGTGGCGAGGAGGGACGGGTGTTCGGCGGATTGTGGCGGAGGCTGCGGAGATAGGAATTTCTTAAAAACGCCAGGGGGAACGCTATATGATGTCTTTTTGTCTTTTTGTCTTTTTGTCTTTTTGTCTCTCGTCTACACTGGCGCGCCCATATAGATGGGCTTCAGTGCCTCCTCACCCCGCCGATAGATCTTCCGATCCCCCCTAACGAGCGCGCGCGAAAACCCCCATGCATCCCCCACTCCCCCTTCCAGCAACGAACCTTTAGGGAAATTTTCCAATACTTCCAAAGCACGCCCCACACCTCCGCCACAAAGACACAATTGTCGCTTTTGTCCTTTTTGTCGCTTTCCCTTGTCCCCCTCCGTCTCCAACAACTGCCAAACCCACAAGCGCAAGTCCTCCTCCTCCAACACACGAGCCTCTCCCACAGCCTCCCCCCCCACAAACGCCTGCCCGTACCAAACTCCGCGAAAGCTCTCGACCAACGACAAGGCATAACCCCCTGCCGCTTCCTTCTCCGACGACAAGATTCCCGCCTCAAAACTCGTCACCGAGAATATCTCCAATTCTCGCTCCAATTCCTCTTCCCCATCCCTTTCCCCCTCCCCCGCCATCTTCCCGCAAGCCAAGCGCAAGCCTCTTGCCACCGAAAGAGCGGCTCGCAAGCCCGTATAGCTGCCGGGTCCTCTCACGAAACAAATTCTCCGCAAGGATCGATAGGAAAATTTTTTATGAAACTCCTGCGCAGAAAGAATCCACGGCACATCCTCCGCCAATGCCTTGCCCGTCTCGTCCGCCCATCGAAGACAAACCTCCCCCCCGTCCCACAAACAGAACGATACCCTGGTCGAACAAGCGTCAAACGCCAGCGTGTAGCCCTCAACGTCCCTCTCAGCGTCCTCCTCGGAGTATCTCTTCGAAAAGCGCTCCCCGTCCTGCTCGTGCATCCCGCGCATCCCCGTCTCCGTTTGTCGTGCAAATTTTTTTGTTCGATCCCCTTGACTCGAGGGCTAGGCTCAACCATATAGATTAGGAAGGGAGGCACACTGCCGCCCTCGTCCCTCGCGCAAATGTCCTTTGCTCGACAACCCTACAACAAACAGGAGGAAGACGGCATGAAGTTCCGTCCGCTACACGATCGCGTTTTGGTGCGTCGCCTCGAAGAAGAAGAAAAAAGTTCAGGCGGCGTCATCATTCCCGATACGGCCAAAGAAAAACCCATGGAAGGCGAAATCATCGCCGTGGGCTCCGGAGCGCGTTCCGAAGACGGCAAAATAACACCCCTTGATGTGAAAAAAGGAGACAAGATTCTCTTCGGAAAATGGTCGGGAACCGAAGTGAAACTCGACAGCGAAGAGCTGTTGATCATGAAAGAATCCGACATCATGGGAATTCTCGAATAACTCCCCAAAACAAGTACCCCCCCCCAGAAACCTACAACATCAGGAGATAAAGCCATGTCGGCCAAAGATGTGAAGTTCTCGCTCGACGCTCGAAGCGAAATCCTCAAAGGCGTCGA
>JABAAA010000106.1 GCA_014239005.1 Alphaproteobacteria bacterium
CTGAGGAGATGGAGGGCATTTACGACACTTTGAAGACGAAACGTCGGATTCGCAAGACGATGTGGGGGCGTCGTGCGCAAGAGTATGACAGCAAGATTCGTTCGGGGGATCCTGTTCGCTTGGCGCAGGTTGTTCGCGAGTTGTATCGGGGCGAGGAGCAGCCCATTCCTTCGTATAGCGAGCGGCAGTATTACCAGCTGGCGTTAGAGCGTTTGTCGCGCGAGGTTGCGGTGGTAGAGAAGATCGAAGAGCAGATGGCGGTGGAGAAGTTGGAGACGATCTTGGCGGCGGCGTAAACTGGGGAAGCGGGGGGAGCTGGAATAGAGAAGCCGCAGGTGCGAGGGAAACAGACTGGCTTTCTCGTCAACGCAGGAAAGGCAGAACGGGCTGGGTTGCTGGGTTGCGCGGCTGGGTTGCTGGGCGGCTGGGCGGCTGGGCGGCTGTATGGGCTGCCAAATTACCGAGATGAAAGGACAAGAGCGACCGAAAGGACTCCTTTGCCTGCCGCGAAAGAAGAAAAAAGGGTTGTTTGCTCTGACAGAGGGATCGGGGAGCAACTAACCCTCAATGTGCGTCACACAATGTCCGCCGCGCCCGCTCGCCCGCTTCACCCGTAGATCGAATTCTGACAAGGCTGAGAGACGGGGGATGGAGAAGCAGAAGCAGACTAGCCCTCGATGTGCGTCACGATGTCCGTCGCGCCCGCGTCGCCGTGGATCGAGTAAAGATACCCCTCGTCCAAACGAGAGCTGCCCCCCTCGCCAATGAAAGACTTCATCGCCCCCTCGTCGCCGTCAAACAGCAAATCCTTGAAGGCCGACTCCGTATCAGAGCGCGAAAAGGGACTCTTGTCGACATGCGTCCAATCGATCTGCATCTTGGCGGTGTCGAACTTCTCGGACAATACCGCGCTGCCCCCCTTGTCGCCACTAACCTCCACTCGCCCCTCCAACAGGGTGATGACGCATTGCCCTTCAGGCGTGTCCGCCAAGCCCATCAGCTTCGTCCCGCGAATGCCGAGCGTTCCCAAAGGCGTTTTGATCGTCACCGCCGAAGGATCACTTTCGGCAATCAACCCGCTCTGGTAGGCAAATGCCCCCTTGATCGCCGAAAGGCTCTGCAACCCCGTCGATGCTGCCTGGTCGAACACAAAATCGTCGATCAGCACCTTGGCATCCGGTCCCAAACGAAACTCCATGCCGTCGCTGAAGACGATCGTGATCTTGGAACTCGTCCCTGTCGCGATCGTATCGTGGGCAAAAATGTCGTCGCCCAAACGCAAAGGGCTCTGCTCGTCGTTACGAAGCACGGTCGCCGTTCCGATCAACGCGTCTATCTGACCGGCTGCCTGATCGACAGCCGTATCGCTACTCGCGTCTCCTTCGGAAGAGAACAATTCGCGGAACCAGTCGTAAAGACCCGTCAACCCCGCGTCGCTCACAAGAACAGCGTCCCCCCCTTCTGCCCCTGTCGTTCCTTCCATTTCTGTTGTTGCAGACGATGTCGTCTGCTCGTGTGTCTGTTGCATGCGCGTCACCTCGCCCAAAAGCACAATGGTCTTTGTAATGCCCCTTGCGCCGTTGCTTGTATGTTTCTAACCCCTGACCTCTCACCTCGGCTAAGGCTCGCACAAGGAGCGCCAATACGCAAGTTAAATTTTACGAATCGCTTTTTTCGTGAAAGAAGCTTGCCAGCAACCGAACAGACTTGCTATGCTGGCACGAGGTTTGAGCGAGCTCGAAGCTTGTCGTTGTCCCTTCTTTGTGAGCCATGTTTGCTGTTGTCGAAACAGGGGGAAAGCAGTACCGCGTTGCGAAAGGAGCGTGCGTAACGCTAGAGCGTCTTCCTGCAGAGGTGGGCGAGAGCGTCGTGTTCGAACGCGTCTTGTTGCTGGGTGCGGAAAAAGATACGGTTGTCGATCCTTCAGCGCTGGAGAAGGCGCGGGTTCGCGGCAAGGTTCTCTCGCAGCATCGCGGCGAGAAACTACTTGTGTTCAAGAAACGGCGACGCAAAAACTCGCGGCGCAAGAACGGGCATCGTCAATACCTGACGCGCGTAGAAATCACCGAGATCTCGCAAGGGTGACGGGCTCGCCGTGGCTTGCGCGGAAAGACACAACGGCAGACGCGACAACAGAAACAGCAACCGAAAAAAACCGAAAAAAATCATTGAGGCATCACGATGGCGCACAAGAAGGCAGGGGGATCATCGCGTAACGGGCGCGATTCTGCAGGACGCAGGCTCGGGGTCAAGCGTTACGGCGGCGAGAAGGTTGCTGCGGGCATGATCATCGTGCGCCAACGCGGAACGAAGTTTCACGCGGGTGCGCATGTCGGCATCGGCAAGGATCACACGCTTTTCGCCTTGAAGGAGGGGACGGTGGCGTTTCGCAAGCGGCGCACACGTCCGCTGGTCGAGATCGTCGTCGAGGGCGACGCGGACAAATCTTCACAAACGACGAGCGTGTAAGCAGCGCAGCGCGGGCGCGGCTTGACGCTGCACTGATTCTGCCGCGAGCTTGTCGTGATTCATTGTCGTGATTCTTAGCATGATTTTTGTTGTGATATTGTCGTGATTCTTGTCGTGATACTGGCGTGATATCGGGTTAAGCTGGCGCGATGCGTTTTCACGATCTCGCCAAAGTGGAGTTGATCGCGGGCGACGGCGGGGGGGGATGTGTTTCTTTTCGACGCGAAAAATTTGTGCCTCGCGGCGGTCCGAACGGCGGCAACGGCGGCAGGGGGGGACATATTTTCGCGCGTGCCATCGAAGGATTGAACACGCTTTTGGACTATCGGTATCGTCGGCGCATCGTGAGTGCGCGCGGCGGCAGGGGTCAGGGCAAGAATCGCAGCGGACGCGGCGGCGAGGATGTTTGGCTCGACCTGCCGCGCGGCACGCAGGTCTTCGACGAGGACAGCGGTGCGTTGTTGGCCGATCTGCTCGAGGCGGGCGACGAGGTGTTGTTGTGTAGCGGAGGTAGGGGGGGGTATGGCAACACGCATTTTCGTTCTTCGACGCATCGTTCGCCGCGCATGGCGCAGGAGGGAGGCACGGGGGAGGTGCGTCGTGTGATGTTGCGTTTGAAGGTGTTGGCGGATGTCGGGCTTGCGGGATTACCGAACGCGGGCAAATCTTCGTTGTTGCGCGTGGTGTCGCATTCGCGCACGAAGGTTGCGGATTATCCCTATACGACCTTGCGTCCTCATTTAGGGTTGGTCGAGCGAAGCTATCGCGAGGCGGTTTTTGCCGACTTGCCGGGGTTGGTTCGCGGGGCGAGCGAGGGGGTGGGGTTGGGGCATCGTTTTTTGGCGCACATGGAACGTTGTCGGGTGTTGTTGCGCTTGGCGGAGGTACGGGAGCAGAGCGAGGGGGACCTTGCGGTGGTCGCGGGGAGGATCGTGGAGGATTGGGGTATTGTCGGGGACGAGTTGGAACGCTATGGCTGTGGGCTGGCGGAGAAGGCTTGTTTGTTGGTGGTATCGAAGGGGGATTTGTTGGGGGAGGGCGAGGCGGAGGTTTTGCGGGGGTTGTTGGGGGAGAGGGGTTTTGGGAAGGTGTGGATGGTATCGAGTGTGACGGGAATGGGGGTGGAGGAATTGGTGGAGGCGGTATTCGGACTGCTGGGGGAAGAAGAAAGCGCGTACGGATGAGTTGGGAAGATGCCAACAACCTTTCGCCACAAGGGCAGTTTGTCGACGATGTCCGTAGAGTCTCTTGCAACCCCCTTCCGCCCGTTGTAGAATGTCTTCACCGCGCGGAGGGATGTCCGAGTGGTTAAAGGAGACGGGCTGTAAACCCGTTGGCTCTGCCTACGCAGGTTCGAATCCTGCTCCCTCCATTCTTCGCCCTGCCTACACCATCTCCCAGGGCTCGTCCCACAAGAGATAGCGCGTCCTGCCCCTCACCTTCGCAGCGCGCAAGATCTGATAGCGTGGCTCCCTCCCCTCGTCCGCCAAGCCCAAGTGGATCCATCCTCCGCGGGGCTCGTCGTGCAAAAAGAACTCGCCGATCAACTGATCGACAGGCAGCTCGCGCTGCAACACATAGGGTGCCATTTGCAAAAACGATTCGTAGTTGCCCTCAGGCAAGTTGTCCAAATCCGCCGCCAACCCCTTCTTGTGCGCCGAGTTGCGAGCCCCCCCCTGATCGTCGTTCACCCGACCCTTGCGCAACCCGCTGGAGACAAACAACGAGCGTCCGCCCAACAGCGAACGAACCTCTTCCAACACCTCGCACACACGAACGAGGCTGGCTCGCTGCTTCCCCGTCGGCGTGTTGTCCAGCCCTTTGCGCGTTGCAAAAGACGAACGAATCATCTCTTGCAACGAAAAATGCTCGGTCAAATACTCCGCCATAAGGCTTTACTTCTCCCCGCCCTTGCGTCGCAAAGATTTGGATTTGGATTTGGACTTGCCCCTCGCCGCATCGACCATACCAACCGCCATGGCACGCATGAACTCCGTCTTCAGCAGCGCGACAACAGCCCCCAAGGCGAAGACGATGTAAAACATCGTCTCGTCCATCGCTTTCGGATGCGTCACGCGAAAGTACAGCGCAGCGATGCACAATCCGCCCCCCAATGCCGTCGAGCGCTCCTTGCTGCGCGCCGCCGTATAGCCCGCTGCAGCCTTGACACCTTTCAAAATTATTCCTATAGGGTTCATCACAACCTCCTTGCGACAAGATTGAGCGCGTCAAGATTCCAAACG
>JABAAA010000107.1 GCA_014239005.1 Alphaproteobacteria bacterium
CGATGGTGTCTGTGCCATGGCGAACAGAAAACACATAGGTGTCCGCGCCCCAGCTACCCTCAAGGATGTCGTTGCCATAGGAGCCGTCGAGGATGTCGTCGCCAGAGGCGCCGTAGAAGGTGTCATCGCCCTCGCCGCCGCCAAGGTAGTCGTTGCCAGAGCCACCACGAATTTCGTCATCGCCCTCGCCGCCGTAGAGTTTGTCGTTACCTATGCTGCCGCGAAGCTCGTCATCGCCCTCGCCGCCGTAAAGCCTGTCGTTCCCCGCGCGACCCTCTAAGGTGTTGTCCTCGGCGTTGCCCACAAGCAAGTCTCCGTGATCAGAGCCCGTGACGTCTTCAATGCTGATGAGGGTGTCGCCCACAGCTTCGTTGCCGTTGGCAGCGAAGCCGTGCGTTCCGTCAAAGTCTTCTTGTCCCTCTTGTTGATCGAGGTTCACCCTTACTCCTGCTTCGGCGTTGCGGTAGTCGGCGTAGTCTGTGCCTTCGCCGCCATGGAGGCTGTCGTCGTCCCTCCGTCCGTAGAGAATGTCGTCTCCCTCGTCGCCGTAGAGTGCGTCCGCGCCTTCGCCGCCAGAAAGAGCGTCGTCGCCCGCGCCGCCCTCAAGGCGGTCGTCGCCTTCGCTGCCACGAAGGAAGTTTTCGTTGCGATCGCCGGTCAGCCAGTCGCCGTGAACCGATCCTAGGATATTTTCGATGTTGAGAAGCCTGTCGCCCACGGCATCGTTGTTGTTGGCGGCGTTGCCGTCAAAGTCGATCTGTCCTGCTTGCCTTGCCAAGCTCACTCGGACGCCTTTGTGGCTATCGGTATAGGCGGCGGTGTCTTCTATTCCCTCTCCCCCGTCGAGGAAGTCTTCGCCCGCGCCGCCGTAGAGGTAGTCCCTGCCCACGCCGCCGTGGAGAACGTCGTCGCCCGCACCGCCGTAGAGGAAGTCTTTGCCCTCGCCGCCGAAAATGCGGTCGTTGCCCTGTTCGCCATGGAGCCTGTCGTCGAGCATACCGCCGAGCAGAAAGTCGTTGCCGCCCTCGCCGTGGAGCTCGTCGCTGTTGACACCGCCCTCCAGCCGATCGTCGCCGTTGCCGCCGTAGAGGAAATCTTTACCTTCGCCGCCGCGCAGGGTGTTGGCATCTCCGTCGCCTGTCAAGGTGTCGCTATGCTTCGAGCCGATGAGATTGCGGATTCCGACAAGCCTGTCGCCCTGAGCCCAGCCGTCGGAGACATCGGCAGGGGTGCTGTAAAGGTCGATGCTAACCTCTTCGTTCGAGCCTTCATAGCTCGCCCAATCCGTGCCTTGAGAGCCTGTGAAAGTGTCGGCAGCCTCCGTCGCCAAGAACGGACGGCTTTCGCTACCCTCATCCCCCCCCGAGAGCAAAACAAACGAGTCTGTAGGGATTTCCTCGTAGACGCCGCCGACAAGGCGCAGGTAGAAATTGAAGCCTGACAAAGGATCGTTTGCGAATTCGATGACATTGAGCGTCTCGCCATCGCGTCCGGTCACCGTCAGAGTTGCCGCCTCGAAGCTTCCTTCGCCACGATCGAGCGTGTAGGTAGCGCCCGTATAGTCGTTGTTTATTTCTTGCACATCGCTTTCGCTATCGCCCCCTCGCGCAACGACCACGCCGTTCAAGGCTTGCCCAAAGACGATATTGCCGCCGTCGTCTTCCAGCCTGTCGATGCTTTTAATGGCGCTGAACCGATAGGTGTCTTCGCCCTCGCCGCCTTCGAGGTGGTTCTTGCCGCTGCCGCCTGAGAGCGTGTCTTCGCCGTCGCCGCCGTAGAGCTCGTCGTTGCCGCTGCCGCCGAAGAGCGTGTCTTCGCCGTCGCCGCCGTGGATCTCGTCGTCGCCCGCATTCGCGTAGATGGAGTCGTTACCACCCAAGCCGAGGATCGTGTCATCGCCCTCGCCGCCGTGCAGGGTGTCGTCGTCGTCGCTGCCGACGATTCTTCTGCCGCTTCGTGCCTCACTGCCGTCCTCCGTATCGGACGGCGTATCGCTCTCTTCGAGCTCCTCGTCTTCGTCAATGTCTGCATCGGGAAGGGGCAGGGGCTCGTCGGTATTGTCAGACGGCGTTTCGTCCGCACTGCCGAGAGAGAACTCGTTCAGTTTTTCGCCGTTTCCGCCGTAGATTGTGTAGTGGCTCTCGGCGTTGGCAGAAGGCTTGATCGTTACAGAATTCTCGCCGAGCGTCATGATCACATCGCCGCCGTCGTCGCGCATGAGGATGAGATCAGCAGGATTCGTTGCATGCTTGAAATACACATAGCCGCCGTCTGCGTCGCCTTCGATGGTGTCCTGACCGCTATCGGCATCGAAGAAGTATTCATCCATCCCTGCGCCGCCGACAAGGATGTCGTCGCCCTCGCCGCCGTAGAGCTTGTCTGCGCCCGCGCCGCCTTCCAGACGGTCGTTGCCCTTGCCGCCAAGAAGTAAGTTTTCTCCTGCGTCTCCTGTCAGCCAGTCGGCGTGGTTGGAGCCAAAGATGTGTTCGATATTGACGAGTCTGTCGCCTACCGCCTCGTTGCCGTTGGCATCGAAGCCGTGCTTTCCGTCAAAGTCTGTTTGACGACCTTCGACGTCCAGGCTCGCTCTCACGCCTTCGTTGGCGCTTCTGTAGTCTGCGTAGTCTACGCCTTGCCCGCCGTCGATCAGATCGGCGCCGCTTCCGCCGTCCAAAAAGTCGTTGCCTTCTCCTCCCATGAGGATGTCTGCGCCTGCAAAACCGTGGAGCTGGTCGTTGCCTTTCCTCCCCTCCAGGCGATTGTCTCCCGTGTCGCCCCAAAACGAGTCGCTATATTCCGAACCCACGAGGTTGGCAATATCCTTGTAAGTATCACCTTCAGCAAAACTGCCGTAGTTGGAAGAAGCCTCTTGCAAGCCGACCTCCACTCCGTCGACGGCGCTTTCGTAGCTGACGGTGTTCGTATCTGCGTTCCCGACAAAGGCACCCGCCTCTGTGGTCGCAAAAAAAGAGGGTGCGTCTGTGTTTGTGTCTGCGTCTTTGTCTGTGTTTGTGTCTGCGTCTTTGTCTGTGTTTGTGTCTGCGTCTTTGTCTGTGTTTGTGTCTGCGTCTTTGTCTGCGTCTTTGTCTGCGTCTTCCGCCGTATCCGTGTGGACAACTAAGCTGACCTCCGTCGGGCTGATGTCCGACGGAGATGGGGGAACCACTGAGCTGACATCCGATGAGCTGACATCCGACAGAATCGGATTGGTCTCCGTATCAGGAGACAGCGCGGTATTCGCCACGGAGGGTGCATTGCTGGCGGGTGCTGCCGCCCCGCCTGCTCCGCCGCCGCATCCCTCTAGGAACACGCCGAGCGCTGTTGCCGAGAGCAACGCTGTCAATGCCTGTGTTTTTCTGTTGCGCTTGCTTTCGCCTTCGCCGGGGGACAAGAAAGCGTTACCGGTTTCTTGGCTGGAGATAGCGTATGGGTTCATGGTTCTGTTCCTTCAAGCAAATTTTGCAAGGAAATTTTGTTGCGACAAAGTTTCCTTCTGCCTTGTTGTTATCAGAACGATGTGTCGCTCCCCGAGACCATCTTTCTTTCAACCTATCGGCGACCCCACGATGCGGGAGAAAGACGACAAGGTCAACCTGTTTTTCGCGAGTTCACAAAAAATTTACCTGTGCGTACGCGCATCGTCTTTGCGACCACAGGCTCACCCTGCCTCTCTTGCGCGACGAATGCGAAAGGCGACTTATAAATCTATCGGAAGGACAGACAGCAGAACTCCACGGTATTTTGTCTGGTTTGAAATCGGTAAGAAATATCAAAGACGCAAAACATTCTGCTGACAGCTCTGTCCAACAGCTTCTTGCCTTCTGTCGAATGACACTAAAGATTGCACAAAACGAGGTTTTTGTGACATTAATCATTGCAATTTCGCTGTTTTTCGAGATTTTTGCCTTCAAAATTGACAATAAACATTGCACAGTTATGCAGACAAAACGCTTATTTTTCAGTGTTTTAGAGAAATTAGAGGCATTTTTTTCTCCTTGGTCATCAGATAGCATCCTTCTTTGCAGCACGGAAGGTGTGAAATTATGAATAGCCTGAAAATCGGAGATTTTTGAAAAATTGACTTGAAATGTCGCAAGAGACCACCCGTGCTGTCCAGAAACGCCCCGAACACACGCGGGTTGGCCGGTTCTTGTGGTGTGGCAGTGCGAGATTTCAGACAGAGACGGGTTGACGCCAGGGTACGGACTTTTCTTTCTCGCTCGATTCGCTACGGGTTCGTTTTCTCGTTGCCTCGCCTTCTATACGGGCTATACGGGACAAGGCTGATGTAGTGTAGAATGACACGAGACACCGCAGCGGCGAAGGATGCCGCAAGGAGGGATCGAACCTCCGACCTCACCCTTACCAAGGGTGTGCTCTACCACTGAGCTACTGCGGCTAAACAAAAACAAAAAACAAGACCAAGTCTCAATCCGAACCAGAGCCTAGACAAAAACATCCCGATTGGCAACCTTTCCGCTAATCCCGCCCCATCTTCCGCTCAAACCCATAGAAAGCATCGCAGGGAAGAGGGAAGAGGCAAAAAAACAAAAAAAACTTGACTCCGCAGAAAAGTAACCCTAGTGTCCAAGCATCCGGAGAAGCTGGAGAAAAAAACCAGAAAGGAACCAAAAGGGACAAGAACATGAACACCACCACAAAAAAGCCCTCCATGAAAAGGACGCTCAATGCCTCCTTCTCAAAATGGC
>JABAAA010000108.1 GCA_014239005.1 Alphaproteobacteria bacterium
GAGCGCGGCGTGATGGTGGGGGCGGGCGCGTGTCTGCTCGGCGACATTTGCATCGGCGAGGGTGCTGTGATCGGAGCGAACTCTGTCGTCACTCGCGATGTGCCGCGCGGGGCACGCGTCGCCGGCAATCCTGCGCATATTTTGAAACAAAGAGCGCGCTCCGAGCAAGAGGGGAGTGCAGAGAACGAGGACGAGAGCGAGGCAGGGCGTATGCTGGGCTGGGGAATCTAACAGAGGATTTGCCGAGAATTTGCCAAGGATTTGTCAAGGATTTAGTAGAGCAGAGGGCGTTCGTTCTGTTTGTTCTCGTGCTACACTCTGCGTATGTCTCTTCCGTTGCGCCATCCAGAGAAAGGGCTTGAGAAACGGCGTGGCAAGATAGTTGCGCCCGCTCTTCCGCGTCCGCCTTGGATTCGTGCCAAGGCTCCTGTGTCGCAAGGTTATCTTGAGACGAGGGCGATCGCGCGTGCGCATGGTCTTGTGACGGTGTGCGAGGAAGCGGCTTGTCCGAACATCGGCGAGTGTTGGGCGAAGGGACATGCGACCTTCATGATTCTCGGCGCGGTTTGCACGAGGGCTTGCGCCTTTTGTCATGTGGCGACGGGGAAGCCGAAGGGGGTGGATGCTGCCGAGCCCGAGCGTGTTGCCGCTGCGGTCAGGGCGTTGGGTCTTTTGCATGTTGTGGTCACTTCGGTTGATCGCGACGACCTTGCGGACGGCGGAGCGGAGCAGTTTTGCAAGACGGTGGCGGCGATTCGTGCCTCGAGTCCTTCTGCCAGCGTGGAGATTCTGACACCTGATTTTCGTAATAAGGCGGGAGCTTTAGAGACGGTGCTTCGTGCGCCGCCGGATGTGTTCAACCACAACATTGAGACGGTGCCGCGTCTGTATCCTTCGGTGCGTCCGGGGTCGCGTTATTTCACGAGTCTTTCCTTATTGGAACGTGCCAAGGAGTGTGTCAAGGAGTGTACCCAGAGTCGAGATGCGACGTTGTTTACGAAGTCGGGGTTGATGGTTGGACTCGGCGAGAGTGACGAGGAGGTTTTTCAAGTGATGGACGATTTGCGTGCAGCGGGGGTAGATTTCCTGACGATCGGGCAGTATTTGCGTCCGACGGCGGCGCATGCGGCGGTTTGTCGGTATGTGTCGCCGCAAGGGTTTGCGCGTTTGCGCGCGGTTGCGCAGGCGAAGGGTTTTTTGATGGTGGCTGCGACGCCGATGACGCGCTCTTCGTATCATGCGGGAGAGGATTTTGCGGCGTTGCGCAAAGCGAGAATAGCCCAAACTAATAGCCCAAACTAATAGCCCAAACTAATAGCCCAAACTAATAGCCCAGGCTCGGACGGCGTAGGCTTGTGAACGGCTTGAGCGGGCTTCAAGTGGCGTTCGGCACTTCGGTCAAGGTGGGTCGCGCTACCTTCTTTAGCGAGCAAAGCGAGCGTCGCTGACAAGCCTTCCACGAAGCCCCCACCTATCATCGAAGCGGAGGCGCCCGTGGTCTTTGCAAGCACGAGCGTGCAGCCCCTTCCCTCTTCTTCCCTCTACATAAGCGCGTTTTCTAGAAACGCGCTACAGATTGGCAACACGCTATAGTTTTGCAACCGCGTCTGTTTGCCTCTGTCCGTCAACATTTCTCCCTCCTTGTCTTGTTTGCGTTCAATCCCTCTGTCGTTGCAAGAATGCCGGCAAGCCGACGGGCTTCTCGTCGCCCTGTCCATGCTCGTGTCCATGTCCATGTCGATGTCCCTCGCTCACAACCCCCAGCGGCAAAGAACCCGTCTCCTCCCCCTCGCGTGGCAAGTACAAAGGACGCGCCGAAGAAACCTCAGGTCCCCGCAAGCCCATAAAGCTCCGAAACGCACCCAAGACACTCTGCGCAACGCCAACATTCCTCTCAACCTTGCCTCCGACAACCTCCCCCATTTCCCGCTCCGCCGTGCGCTCACGATGCTCACGCTCGCGAGAAGGCGCACGAGCAGCGCGCACGCTACCGCTACCCGCCGCAGAAACAGCAGAAGGCTCGCCAGCCTTGCTCGCCATGCGTTCGCGCAAGGCAGAACGAAAGACCGCGGTTCCTCTGCCCGCCCTCGCATCTGCTCCGCTGCCGTTCGTCGCACCGTTCGTCGCGCTGTTTGTCGCGCCGTTAGCAAGACCGTTCGGAGCAGCCGCGGAAGCCTCGGACAAAAGAGGCGGCAAGGGTTGCGACTCGGAGGAGAGCGGCACTTCTGTCTGTTCTCGCGTCTGTCCTTGCGTTTGTCCTTGCGTCTGTTCTTGCGTCTGTTCTTGCGTCTCGTGTCTTCGAGCGCGCTGGTGCGTGTCGTACCACATCGCCGCCCTGTCGCTGCGCGTCTCGTCGGGAATGTCGGTCGGGTTGGCGTTTGCGCTGTCAGGGTTCTCGATTCCCGTTGCGACGACGGAAACTCGCAGCCTTCCTGTCAAGGCTTCGTCCTTGGAGTATCCGAAGGCGACGGAAGGTTCTCCCTCGACGGAAGCGCCGATTCGATCGACGATCTCTTGCACCTCGAAGAGTTTCAAATCTTCGGAGCCGACGACATGGATCAAGAGCTTGCGTGCCGTGGCGATGTCGACCTTTTCGAGCAGCGGGTTCAAGACGACCGCCTCTGCAGCGCGCTCGGCACGATCCTCACCCGCCGCGTCGACGGTGGAGATGAGCGCACGTCCGCCGCGCGCCATGACCGAGCGTACATCGGCGAAATCGCGGTTGATGACGCCAGGGCGCGTGACCAAGTCGGTGATCGAGCGCACGCTGGATGCCAAGACCTCATCGGCAGTGGCAAAAGCCTCCTCCATCGAAGTGTTGTCCGACGAGATGCAAAACAAGTTTTGATTGTTGATGACCGACAAGGTGTCGACGATGGCTTCCAGCTTCGCAACACCCTGGTCTGCAACCTGACGGCGTTGTTTGCCCTCGAAGGCGAAAGGCGTGGTGATGATGGCAACAGTGAGGATTTCCAGCGCCTTGGCAATCTTGGCGATCACAGGTCCGGCGCCCGTTCCCGTGCCGCCGCCCATGCCGGCAGCCAAGAAGACCATTTGCGCGCCTTGCAAATAGGCGCGAATCTCGTCGGCACTCTCCTCCGCCGCTTGCTGTCCCAACGCGGGCGAGCAGCCCGCTCCCATGCCTTGCGTCAGCTCTTCGCCCAGCTGCAGTCGGTGTTCGCAGCGCGATTTCAGCAAGGCTTGCGCGTCGGTGTTGCAGATCAAAAAGTCGACGCCGCTCATGCCGCCGGCTAGCATGTTGTCGATGGCGTTGCCGCCGGCGCCGCCGACGCCGATGACCTTGATGCAAGGCAGGTTTTCCTCTACCGAGCGTCCGGGAACGGATAGATTTTTAAGCATGAGTAGTCTCCTCGGGTTGAGATGGTAAAGCATCGCGGCGATCGTCGCGCGACGAAAAGATCTTCCACCGCCGCGACCATGGCGACAGCGAAGAAAGAGTGGAAGGAACAGGCATGCCGACACCGCGATGCGACAAGAGGCTCAAGCAGGCAAGCACGCTTTCTGTCGCAATCCTTTCGCCACCGCTGAAAACCTTCGTCTCCAGACAAGGGTAGGGTAGGACATCGCGCGTCAAGAGGTGGCTGGCTAATACATGGCTGCCCGCAATCAGCGAGCCGCCGCCCGTTATGTAGATGGGCGCGTCGCCGATCGCCTGCTGCGGCGCGTAGCGTTGCAACCAGCGCGCCACCTCGGCAAACAGAGAGGCGTAGGCAGAAGCGACAACGCGCGCCGCTCCTTGTTGCGATGTCGCCGTCTTGTGTGAAGCAGCGTCCTTGTGGGGAAAACGTCGCTCCACCAACCCCGACAAGCCCGCATGCGAAGAGGGCGGCAAAAGGCTGTCCAAAAAACTTGAAGAAAGAACAAGACCGTCGCGAAGGTTGGCTGCGCGGGCTGGCGAGAGCGCGAAGGCTTCTGCCAGCGCGGAGACGATCGACATCGCGCCGAACTCCCAACTGAGACAGGCGTACGGCACACCCGCTGCAAAAACAGCGATGCCCGTCGTACGCGATCCGATATCAAGAATGATGAAGGTTTGTTTGTTCTTGGCAAGCTCGCCCTTGCCCGCTGTCCCTCTTCGCGCTTGCGTCGCTTCGGCTACGATCGCACGGCGATGGACGAGAAGCGATTGTCCCAGGGCGACGGCGGGAAACACGAAACCCATGATCGAGAAGCCCGCGAACGAGGCGAGACGCTCATACATTTGCCAATGTTGCTTGCGCATCGCGTAGAAGGAGAGCGGACGTTTGTTGCGATCGGTGGCGACAGCACCCACGACAATCATCTCTCTATTGTCATTGGAATCCAATTTTTTGTTAGCGTCTGGGTCTGGGTTTGGGTCTGGGTCTGGGTGTTCGTGAGCAAGTCTTTCACCCGTGCGCCTGCCATCCCGCTCGTCTCCACCGTCGAGGGAGGCTTGGATCTCCAGGCTCGGTTCGTTTGCCAGCAGAAAGACCTTGCGCAGGCGCAGGCGCAACATCACTTCGGCACGGTGGCGCGCGCGGCGCAAGGCTTCTGCGCGCGCGATCTCGTTCGAGCGCGACGGGTTCTTCTCTTCGACGGGCTCGACGATGCAACAA
>JABAAA010000109.1 GCA_014239005.1 Alphaproteobacteria bacterium
GAGACAGGCCGTCGACGAGGCGCTCGCCGGATTCTGCAACAACATCGCCGTCACGCTGCTCGGCAACGGCGCGGTCGAGGTCGAGGATGACGGCAGAGGAATTCCGACCGACACGCATGCAGGCGAAGGAATCTCCGCCGCAGAAGTGATCATGACGCAGTTACACGCCGGCGGAAAGTTCGACCAAAACGCCTACAAGGTGTCAGGAGGCTTGCACGGCGTCGGCGTCTCGGTCGTCAACGCATTGTCGCGCTCGCTCGACCTCACCGTGTGGCGCGGCGGACGCACGTTCTGCATGTCCTTCGAGGACGGCAAAAGTTTGGAACCGCTCAAGGACTGCAGTTCCAGCTCCGAATCGAGCGGCAAGGGCTTCCTGCATAAGGACAGCGGCACGAAGATCACCTTCCTGCCTTCCGCCGACATCTTTTCCCAACGCCACTTCGATTTCGACACCTTGTGCCGACGCCTGCGCGAGATCGCCTTTCTCACCGAGGGGCTGCGCATCGTCTGCCGCGACCAACGCCACGCGAAGGCAAAAGAAGAGGTGTTCGAGGCGATCACGGAAGGAAGTGCCGCGGACATTGTCAAGGGGCGCAAGAACACAAAAAAAGCCGCATCGAAGCAAAACGGGCTAACCGCCTTTCTAGCGTGGCTCGATCGAACGCGCACGGCGATTGCCAACCCCGTCGTCATGAACGGCAGTGTGGAGAGCGACATCGGCACGTTGGAGATCGCGTGTGCGCTGCAATGGAACGACAGCTATCACGAGACGATGCTGTGCTTCACCAACACGATTCCGCAACGCGACGGCGGCACGCACCTCATGGGCTTTCGCGCGGCGCTCACGCGTCAGGTGCAAGCCTTCGTGGCGACCTTGCCGATGTCCAAACGCGAGAGCCTGTCGCCGACGGGCGACGACGCACGCGAGGGGTTGACGGCTGTCCTGTCTTTGCGCATGGCGGATCCCAAGTTCTCCAGCCAAACGAAAGACAAGCTCGTCTCGTCGCAGGCGCGCGCTGCCGTCGAAAGCTTCGTCGGCAGCAAGCTGGAGCGATGGTTCGAAGAGCATCCGCGCGAGCGAAAGATCATCCTCAACAAGATATTGGAGGCGACGCGCGCTAGAGAGGCGGCGCGCAAGGCACGCGAGCTCACGCGACGCAAGAGCGCGCTCGACATTGCCAACTTGCCCGGCAAGCTCGCCGATTGTCAAGAGCGCGATCCCGAGAAATCCGAGATATTTTTGGTCGAAGGCGATTCGGCGGGCGGGAGCGCCAAGCAGGGACGCGATCGTCGTTTTCAGGCGATCTTGCCCTTGCGCGGCAAGATCCTCAACGTCGAGCGCGTACGCAAGGACAAGATCCTCTCGTCGGTGGAAATCGGCACCATGATCACGGCTCTAGGTGTTGATCTAGAATCGAGCGCGAGTCCTTCGGGGCAAGAAAACGGACAAGAGAATGGAGAAGAGAATGGAGAAGAGAACGGGCAAAAGAAAGACAAGCCCTCCGACAAGCTGCGCTATCATACCGTCGTGATTATGACCGATGCCGATGTCGACGGCAGCCACATCCGCACGCTCTTGCTCACTTTTTTCTTTCGCCACATCCCCTCGCTCATCGAGCAGGGCAACCTCTACATCGCACAACCCCCGCTCTACCGCGTCGGCAAAAAGGGCAGGAAGGACAATAAGGGCAAGCAGAGCGACAACGCGATCGGCAAAAATAAGGACAAGGACAAGGACGAAGGACGCTACCTCAAGGACGAAGCGGCCCTCGAAGCCCTCTTGTTGCAAGAGGGTGCCAAGATGGCAGAACTGGTCGGAAAAGGGCAAAACGGGCAAAACGAACAGCGCGGACAGAGCGGACAGCGCGGACAAAGCACGCTCCCTCTGAAAGGACAATCTCTGCTGACCTTGGCAGGCAAGGCGCTCGCGTGGCGGCGACATCTCGAAGGCTTGACGACCGAGCCCTCTGAAGTTGCCTTCTTGGAAGAAGCCGCCTTGTGCGGCGCACTCGACGCAGAAATCGACAAGTCGCGCGAGCGGGCGAACACGGCGACCTTGTTGCTCGAACGACTCCGCAACGCAGGGCGCTTAGAGGAAGAGCTCGAAGAAAGAACGTCGTGGCAACAGGACGGAACAGATCTCGCCTTCGTGCGTTGCAGCGACGGCATCGAGCGACGTTTTGTCTTGGAGGAGGGGTTGTTGCAAAGCGAACAGGCACGGAGGTTGCACGAAACACGCACCGCCTTCTCCTTTCTGTTGGAGCCCGTGTCTACCGTTTTGCGATACGGCGAGAGGGAACGAATTGTCTCGCGCCCATCGGAGCTGGCAGACTTTGTGCTGGAGGCGGGGGGAGAGGGGCTGGTGTTGCAACGCTACAAGGGGTTGGGGGAGATGAACCCCGAACAGCTGTGGGAGACGACGCTCAACCCGGAGACGCGCGTCTTGGTGAAGGTGGACATCGGGCATCGCGCCAAAGCGAGCGGGCTGTTTGAAACCTTGATGGGCGAGAAGGTCGAACCGCGCAGAAAGTTCATCGAAGAAAACGCCTTGCGCGCCGCGGGGATCGATGTCTAGACAGACGATGCCCTCCTACTTCCTTGTCGGGGTTGGTGCGCGATGAACATCGCGTGGCTGACAGGGGCGGACAGCGCGATCGGCTACCACCTCGCGCTGGAGCTGGCTATTCAGGGCTGGAGCGTCGTCGCTACCGGCACCGATCGCAAGGAGCTGGAAAAGCTGAGCGCGCGCGCGCGAGGGGCGGAGGGACGCGTGATGCCTTCGGTCGTCGACCTCTCGCAGCCGACGCAGGCGATGGAGTGCGTGCAAGCCATCGAACAACAGGTGGGACCTATCACACACGCGCTGTTCTGCCACACGCCTCCTGCAAAGCTGGAGAGCGAAACCTTTTCAGCCCAGCAGGTAGAGACCGCGCTCGATTCGGTGCTGGTGCGTACGGCGCGCGCGATGGAGGCGATCGTCCCTTACTTCGTCGAGCGCAGGGTGGGAGTTTTGGGCGTGCTGAATTCCTATCTGGGCTACAGGGGCTTGCCGGGCTTTGCCTGCCATGCCGCCGCCTTCGCCGCGCTCGAGACCTTTTGCGAAGCGATGCATTTCTCGCTGGAGCCCAAAGGCGTGCGCCTGCTGCTCTACACGCCGGGGCTGTTTGAGGAGGACATGGTGAAAGACATCGACGCACTAGCCAGCCACGCTTCGACGCCGCAGATGTGCGCCGAACAATTCTCCGAACGACTCGCCGACTGGAGCTTCGAGCGCGTCGTCCCCCACCCCGTCTCGTGGAGCTTTCGCATCTTGCGCATGCTGCCGCTTCCTCTGTTTCGACGCTTCGTGCGCAAAAACCTTCCTGAAAGCCGTGCCACCTTCGCCAAGGTCGAAGAGCACGAGGCTCTTTTACAAAGCATCCGCGAAAAGGCAGAGCAAGCGAGGGCGCAACAACCCTCGTGATTGTTCACGAGCGATGCGACGGTAGCTTGTCGGTACGCTGAACATCGCGGCTGTCCGTAAGACGCGCACACAAGGAAGACGCAGGCAATGTTCCTTTGCCTTTTCCTGCCCCCTCGCCCAACAAACAAAGCTCCAAGCCCCGCGAGAAGGTGAGTCGCAGGCAAGGACCTTCCGCGAGCTCGACAGCAAGCAAATTGGCAAGGGGCGGCGGCGGCTTCGTCTCGCCTCTCGCCTCGTCTCTCGCCTCGTCTCTCTCCTCGTCTCTCTCCTCGCCTTTCGCCTTCCCTGCGTCCTTTGCTGTCAGCATGCTCTCGAAGCCCCTGTGCCGTGCAGCGACGACACCCCCGACAGCAAGCTCGCTTGCAACGCGAAAGAAAGGCCCCTTGTCGTCCGTTGCGATCTCCCAACAAAAGCGACTCAAGGGCAGAAAGAAACGACCGAGCCCCTTCTGCCAGCGCAGCTGTTGTGGCACTAGCAGGGAATCTTGCAACACCCCCGACAGGATGCGAAAATCCTCTGCGCTCTCGGCAAGCAGACGCAAGGGTTTCGGCACAGGGACAGTCACGAGAGTGCAGCGACGGAGGGTTCGACAGAACGGCGCGGCGCGGCGGAAGTTGGCACACGCTCGATGCGCGCACCACACGAGGAGAGCTTTTCTTCCAGCCGCTCGTAGCCGCGCTCGAGGTGATGGGGCGCCGCCACGATCGTCGTGCCGTGCGCTGCCAGCCCTGCGATGACGAGCGAGAAGGAGGCGCGCAGGTCGGAGGCGACGACCTTGGCACCCGAAAGTTTTCCTTGCGGCGAAAGACGCGCGCTGCGTCCTTCGAGGGCGACGCATGCCCCCATGCGTTGCAGCTCTTGCAAGTGCATGAATCGGTTTTCAAAGACGGTTTCGGTGATCACAACAGGAGCGTTGGCAGCTTCGGCAAAGCACATGGCAGCCGTAAACTGCGCCTGAAGGTCGGTCGGAAAACCCGGATGCGGTGCTGTCGTCAAGGAGACGGCAGCAAGCTTCCCCTCCCTTGCAACGCGCAAGCCCTCGTCCTGCTGCTCGACCTCGACCCCGCAACGTTGCAAATGCTCGAAGAAGACCGCCAAGTCTTCGCGCGGCGGCGTGTTGCATAAAAGCAAGCT
>JABAAA010000010.1:0-6547 GCA_014239005.1 Alphaproteobacteria bacterium
CCCTTGATTTCTTCTAGATATACACTGAAAATACACAAAACAACAAAAAAAATACCCGAAAAAGACGAACATCCTCATGACACCCATCTCGCTGGCGCAAACCTCGCACGCTCGAAGACTCTTGCAACTGACCTACGAAGCCGACCGAGCCTTGCGCGAAGGACGACTCGGCGCAGAAGAATGGTTCACCTTCGTCTCCGACCTCGAAGCACTCGCTCGAACGATAGAACAGCGCAACCCGAATGCTCTACCCCCCCATCTTACGCCCAAACACCCCCTCAACCCCACACAACAGCCACAACCCGCACCACAAGAAACAACACGAGAAACAACACGAGAAACAACTCGAGAAACGAGCCTCCTCTCTTTCCCTTCTTCCGAACCCGCTTCTTCTCCGTCACTTTCGTCTTCTGCGAGGTCTGCAGGCTCAACGAGGTCTGCGAGGTCTGCGGAGTCTGCGAGGTCTGCAGGCGATTCGCTTCTCTACCAGCCTTCCGCCGCCAAGCGCGCCAACGAAGAAAGGTAGAAACGTTGCGCTCGTTCTTGTGAGAACTCTCGCAACACGAAAGCACGTGCCGCCGCCCCCATAGCGCGTTTTCGCGACAAGGGCAGAGCCGCGAAGGCTCGCATAGCTTCGGCAAGCGCGCCCGCGTCTCGACAGGCGCAGACGAGTGCCGTCTTGTTCTCGACGACCGCGCGCTCCCAGCCCGGATAACGGGCGACGATGGCAGGCACGCGCATCGCGGCTGCCTCCAAGATGACGCGCGGCAGACCCTCGGCGTAGTAGGAAGGCAAGACAAGGCAATCGGTGGAAGAAAGCAAGGTTTCGATGTCGTCGCGCTCGCCGCACCAGGTCACGAGTCCGTCTGCCACAGAGGCTTCTATGTCTTCCCGCGGCACGTGATCGGGGTCGTTTTGTTCGACGCTGCCTGCCAGCCACCACTCCCAAGGCGGCTTCGAGGAGGCGTCGCGTTGCAGCAGACGCGCGGCTTGCAAATACTCCGAGACGCCCTTCGCCTTCAGCAGTCTGCCTAAGAACAGAAAGCGCAGCGGTGAGTGATGCCGTCGGGGGCTTTGGCGAGGAGGACGGAACCGCTTAGAGTCGATGCCCATGTCATTGCTGACGAGAATCTTGTTGTTGTACGAGGAATCTTGATGACGCAAGAATTGTTGCAAGAAGGATTTGTTGTGTTCGTTCAGCACCCATATTTGGGCGGCGTTGCGTAGTAGCCGTCGTAGCAGCAGGGTGAGTATGTTGTGGAAGGGGGAGCGTTGCAGGAAGGCTCTGCCCAGTCCTGTGAAGACGGCGACGAGACGGGAGGGTGACCGCAGCAGGGTGTTGGCGAGCGAGGTGTAGAGGATGGGTTTGAGGGTGTAGGCGATGACGATGTCGGGGCGGAGGCGGTAGAGGAGACGCAGGGTTCTAAGGAAGGCGAGGGCTTCGCGCAGGGGATTTTTGCCGTGGTCGGAGAAGGGGATAGGGAAGAGGTTGACAAGGGTTTGTCGGGGGAGCGGGCGGCTTGGGGGCTGCGTGACAAGGGAGAAGGTGCAGCCTTGTCGTCGGAGGGCGACGAGGATGTGGCGGTGTTCGGCGAGGAAAGGGGTGGCTTTTTTGGCGAAGAGCAGAATGTGCTGCCGAGAGAGCGCGGTGTGGGAGGGGTGTTGTGTCATGCTTGCTTGACAGATTTGGTGAGTTTTCTTGTTCATTGTCAATCTATCTCTTTCGTTTATCTCTTTCGTTTATCTCTTCCGTCTATCTCTTTCGTTTATCTCTTCCGTCTATCTCTTCCGTCAAAAATCCTTACAAAGCCGCAACGCGTCATAGACAGCCGCATGGATGTTCCGCGCTGCCACGGCATCGCCAATCCTGAACAGCTGAAATCTCCCGTCCTCGTTGCGCCGAAGGGTTTGCGGTTCGCCCTCCAACAATGCCCCCTGATCGACCGCTCCTCCGTTGCTCGACAGAGGGCAGAGTGCGTGATACAGCGCGTCGTTCGCTTGTGTTGCATGCTCGACGAACAGACGATCGGTCTCCAAGAATTGCCTCTTGTTCGGCGCGTAGTCCGAGCCCAGCTCGACGCGCAGACGATTGTCATGGCGCGCCACGCCGACCAGTCGCGCGTTGATCGTCGTCGTGATCTCATGCTCGGCAAACACCCTCGCCGCCCCTGCATGGGTCAATCCTCCCATGTCGGGAGCAAACGTGCGCTCAGGCGTCACATAGTGCACTCGACAGCCCTCGTCCGCCAGCAGCTCTGCCAGCTGCACGCCCGCCTGCGCGCCGTTGTCGTCGTAGAGCGTGACATGCCTTGCTCGCGCCTTGGCTCCCGCCAAGATGTCCCATCCGATTTCTGCCAGCTCTTCTCCGTAGTCGAGCGGAGGCTTCTGTGGCGATCCCCCCGTGGCGATCACGACGATGTCCGCTTCCATGGCGGCGATCTCCTCGTGTTCGAGAAAGGCGTTGTAGTGGATCTCACCCGCCATGCGTTCGATTTGCGCCAGTCGCCACGCGACGATGGCTTTGAACTCGGAACGCCTTCCTTGCGCGAGCAGGCGGATCTGTCCTCCCGCGTTGTCTGCGGCTTCAAAGAGCGTTACGGGCAAGCCCTTTTCCAAACAGACCCTCGTCGCTTCCAGCCCTGCCGGACCCGCGCCGACGACGACGACTTTTCGTTTGTTCGCGCTTTTGTTCTTTCGCAAGTCCTCGTCGTGCGGCATGTGTTGTTCGCGTCCGCTGGCGGCGTTGTGGATGCACAGCGCGTCCTGTCCCAAGTAGAGGCGGTCGATGCAATAGCTCGCGCCTACGCAGGGTCGGATCTCGTCTTCTCTTTCGATTTGCGCAAGGCGCGCGATGTGAGGCTCGGCAAGGTGCGCGCGCGTCATGCCGACGATGTCGACTTTTCCTTCGCGGATGGCGTAGCGTGCATCGGCGATCGTTGCGATGCGCGCGGCGTGCAGGATAGGCACTTCAGGGAAGGCTTGTTTGACCTTGCCGACAAAGTCGATGTGCGGGCTTGCTCGCATGCCGCTAGAAGGAATGACATGGGAAAGGGCAGCGTCGGTGTCGATTCTGCCGCGGATGACATTGAGAAAATCGCAGCGCGGCTCGCTTTCGGGGGCGCACAGCGCCTTGGCGATGGCGAAGCCCGTTTTGGCATCGAACCCCTGTTGCGTTTGCTCGTCGAGCGACATGCGGATGCCGATCGGAAAGGTTGTGCCCAACGTCGTTCTGAGTGCGGAGAGTAGCGTTCGGGTGAAGCGCAATCGGTTTTCTGCGCTGCGGTCGTGTTCGTCGTCGCGGTCGTTGACATCGGGCGACCAAAAGGAATCGAGGAGGTGTCCGTAGGCGATGAGCTCGATCCCGTCGAAGCCGGCGGCTTTCACGCGCTCGCCCGCCGCGCAGTAATCTTGGACGATTCGCTCCAAGTCCCATGTCTCCAAGGCTTTGGGGGCGGCGCGATGCGCACGCTCGCGCACGCTCGAGGCAGACACGACGGGCAACCAGTCGCCCTGATCCCATCGCGTGCGTCGTCCCAAGTGCGTAATCTGAATCATGACGGCAGCGCCCAAGGCGTGGCACCGCTCGCCGAGCTCTTGCAAGGGAGCGACGATTTCATCGCGGTAGAGGTGTAAGTTGCCGAACGCAGCAGGACTGTCGCGAGAGACCACTGCCGAGCCTGCTGTCATCGTCAGCGCAACCCCTCCTTTGGCGCGCTCTTCGTGGTAGCGTATGTAGCGCTCGTTGGGCAGTCCGTCTTCGGCGTAGTTGGGCTCGTGCGCCGAGACCATCAGGCGATTGCGCAAACGCACCCCTGCCAGCGAGAAGGGGGAAAACAGCGGGTCGGAAGACGTCGGAGAAGAAAGCGAAGACAAGATGATCGATACGGTGATGTCGGTAGATGTTGGGGTGGATTTTTTTTAGGAAAAGAAGTTTTTTTTGTCGTTTTTTTGTTGACAAAGCTTGTCCTTCATCCTAACACACGAGGTATAGAGCAGACAATGTTTGGGGGGAAGCGTCGAGAAGATGCGCGCGCAGCGTTTGCACACAGAGTCTTCGTCGCGGACGGGTTCGGTGTTGCGGGTTGCCTTTAGTTGCGTCTTTTCGTGCGTGGATGCCGAATGGGTTCTGCCAGTGTTTAAGTAAGCCTACCCTTGTGTTGTTTCTTTTCTACAATGTCCGTTAATCCTGCGCGCTTTCTCAGACAGGTCAAACAGGAGGTCTCGAAGGTCGTCTGGCCGACGCGCCAAGAGACGACCTCTGCCGTCGTGATGGTGTTCGTGATGGTGACGATCATGGCGATCTTCTTCCTGCTCGTCGATCAAGTGATCGCTTGGGGCGTCGCCAAGGTGTTGGGGTGATCCTATGGGCAAGATGCGCTGGTACGTCGTGCATGTTCACTCCAGTTTCGAGCAGAAAGTGGCAGCGTCGATCCGCGAGCGCGCCCAGTTGCAAGGGCTGGACGAGCTCATTCCTGAAATCCTGGTGCCAAGCGAAGAGGTCGTCGAGATCCGTCGCGGACAGCGTTACAAGAGCAAGCGCAAGTTCTTTCCGGGCTATGTGTTGGTGAAGATGGAACTCAACAACGAAACGCAGCATCTGGTGAAAAACCAGTCCAAGGTGACCTCCTTCCTCGGCAACAAGGACAGCGAGAACAAGGACATGCCGACGCCGATCAGCGAGAAAGAAGTCGAAAGACTCATGGCGCAGATGCGCGAAGGTTCGAACTTCGAACGCCTGAAGACGATGTTCGAAATCGGCGAACAGGTGCGCGTCTCGGACGGACCCTTCGCCTCGTTCAACGGGCATGTCGAAGAGGTCGATACGGAGAAATCACGTTTGAAAGTGCTGGTCTCGATCTTTGGGCGCTCGACACCCGTCGATGTCGACTTCTCGCAAGTGGAGAAATTGCAATGAACGCTCCTGCTCAGCAAGGTGGCAAGCCTCAAGCCAAATCTCAATCTAAGAAAAGCAGCAAACCCGTCAAAGCTTATGTCAAGCTGCAAGTGCCCGCCGGTCAAGCCGCGCCGGGACAAGCCCTGGGTCCCGCGCTCGGACAGCACGGGTTGAATATGGCGGAGTTCTGCAAAGCCTTCAACGAGGCGACGAAAGACCACACGCAAGGCGTGCCGATCCCCGTGATCATCACCGCCTACACCGATCGCACCTTCACCTTCATCACGAAAACGCCCCCCGCCAGCTATCTGCTGCGTCAAGCGGCGCAGCAGGACAAGGGGGCGAAAGAGCCGGGGCGCGAAGTTAAGGCGACGATCTCGCGTGCCAAGGTGCGCGCCATCGCCGAACAGAAGATGGACGACCTCAACGCCTACGATGTCGAGCAGGCAGAGAAGATCATCGCAGGCAGCGCACGATCCATGGGCTTCGAGGTCGCCGATTGATGACGAACGCCACCACAGTACAAGCCCCCGAACAGGCAGAGCAATCTGCCGATCCGTCCGTCGAGCCTCCAGTCTCGTCCGCCGCTCCCTCTGCTCCTACCGCCGCCGCCCCCGTCGCCCCCGTCGCCCCCGTCGCTAAAGACAGGCGAGGAAGCAAAAGAGACAACAAGGGAGGCAACAAAGGGGACAACAAGGGAGGCAAGAGGGGAGTCAAAAAAGACGCGAAACGCTTGCAAATCGCTCGCGCCGCGCTCGCGCGCTTTCAAAAGAAAGACGAACAAGGCGTTCAAGGCAGAGTCGGCGATCAGGGCGCCGCATTGTCGCTTGCCGATGCCGTGGCTGCGCTCTGTGCGATGCCGCGAGTCAAGTTCGACGAAACGTTGGAGGTGGCGATGAACTTGGGAATCGATCCTCGCCACGCCGATCAGCAGGTGCGCGGCACGATCTCGCTACCGCACGGCACGGGCAAGACCTTGCGGGTTGCCGTGTTCGCGCGCGACGAGAAAGCCGAGCAGGCGCGGAAGGCAGGCGCCGACATCGTCGGAGCCGAGGATTTGGCGGAACGTATCCAAAAAGGCGAGCTGCCGTTCGACCGATGTATCGCCACCCCCGACATGATGGGGTTGGTCGGACGTTTGGGCAAGATCTTAGGTCCGCGCAATCTCATGCCGAACCCGAAGCTGGGAACGGTCGCTGCCAATGTTACCGCTGCTGTCGAGGCGGCGAAGGGGGGGGAGGTGCAGTTTCGCGCAGAGAAGAACGGAGTCGTCCATGCCGGGATCGGACGCATGAGCTTTTCGGAAAGCCAACTGAACGACAATGTCTTGGCATTTACCAAAGCTGTCATCGCCCTGAAGCCCGAAGGGGCGAAAGGCACCTATGTCAAAAAGATAACCTTGGCGACGACGATGGGGCTTGGCATCAGTGTCGATGTCAGGAGTATCGCAAACGCATGACTTATTCGTTAGCAGCAGTATAGTAGAACGATGACCCCTGTCGAAAAACGCCACGTTGTCGACGCCTTGGTGCGTACTTTCCAAGAGGCGCGGCTCGTCGTCGTGACGCGTCCGCAAGGGTTGAGCGTCGCAGAAGTCTCCGATTTGCGAAGGCGCATGCGCAGCGCAGGCGCGAACTTCAAGGTCATGAAGAA
>JABAAA010000010.1:6744-16343 GCA_014239005.1 Alphaproteobacteria bacterium
TGGAACTCGCAAGTCTTCCTCCTTTGGAAGTCGTGCGCGCTCAACTCCTGCGCCTGTTGCAGACGCCCGCTCAACGGCTGGCATGCACGCTTGCTGCGCCGGCAGAGCAATTGGCACGGCTCGTCAAGGCGCGTAGCGAACAGGAAGAATGAACGAAGAATTTTCTTTCTTCTTTAATCGTAAATCGTAACGATCCTTTATCAACCCCCCTTTATCAAACCCCCTTTATCAAACCCACTTTCACAACAAAGGAGACCTCCATGGCGAACTTGGAACAGATAGCAGACCAGCTCTCGGGGCTGACGGTGATCGAGGCAGCGGAGCTGACGAAGCTGCTGGAAGAGAAATGGGGCGTGAGCGCCGCGGCGCCCGTCGCGGTTGCGGCGCCTGCAGCGGCGGCTGAGGTGGAGGAGAAGGACAGCTTCGATGTCGTCCTCAGCGCCTTCGGCGACAACAAGATCGCCGTCATCAAGGAGGTGCGCGCCATCACGCAACTCGGACTCAAGGAAGCCAAAGACCTCGTCGAGGCGGCGCCCAAGCCCATCAAGGAGGCGGTCAAAAAAGAAGAAGCCGAAGAGATCAAGCAGAAGCTGGAAGCCGCCGGCGCAAAGGTGGAGCTCAAGTAACACGCATTCGCATTAACGTCGCGCGCGCGCATCCCTCAGCTCGTGGCTCGACTAGGCTACAACGACGACAACGCGGGCTCGCCTGCGTGCGTTGTGGCTCTCTCTTTCTCTGTTGTTTTTTGTGGTAGGTTATGATGGTCAAAGATATCGACAGTTTTACCGGTCGGAAACGCATCCGCAAGAACTTCGGACGCGTCGAAGAAGTTTCCGAGATTCCCGACCTTCTCGACATTCAAAAAGCTTCGTACGACACCTTTGTCGGCAACTCGGCAAGCGGTTCTGCAGACGATTCTGTCGTGCAAGAAAGCTCGGGGTCGTTTTTCGGCTTGAAAGAAGTCTTCGAGTTCATCTTTCCGATCCGCGATTACGCGCACAAGGGGGAGCTGCGCTTCAAGGGTTTCGAGTTGGAGGCGCCGAAGCACGATGTGCAAGAATGCCGACAGCGCGGACTCAGCTTCGAAGTGCCTTTGAAGGTGACCTTGCAACTGCTCGTCTACAACATCGACGAGACGACGGGTGCACGCAGCCTGCGCGAGATCAAGGAGCAGGTCGTCTATATGGGCAACCTGCCGCTGATGACCGAAAAAGGCACCTTCGTTGTCAACGGCACCGAGCGCGTGATCGTCAGCCAAATGCATCGCTCGCCCGGCGTCTTCTTCAGCTCGAGCAAGAGCAAGACGCTGGTTCAAGACAAGACGATCTACTCGGCGCGCGTCATCCCTTACCGTGGTTCGTGGCTCGACTTCGAGTTCGACGCGAAGGACATCTTGTACGCGCGCATCGATCGTCGCAGAAAAGTGTTGGCGACCACGTTGCTGTCCGCGCTCGACAGCGCGCGCACGGCAGCCTTGCGGCGCGAGCGGGCCGCGCGTGGCGAATCGCTGAAAGCCGTCGAGATCGACGGCATGAGCCGCGAGGAGATACTGGCGGTCTATTACGAAAGCATCGAGGTGCGGCAGAACGAGCAGGATGCCTATGTGTTCGCCTTGCCGATCGAGGCGCTCAAGGGGCGCAAGCTCGACAGCGATCTGGTCGCGGCGGGCAGTGGCGAGGTGTTGGCGCGCGCCGGCACGCGCGTGTTGCCGAAGCAGCTGCGCGCGTGGCAAGAGCAGGGGGAGAGCAAAGAGTTCCAGTGGGAGCCTGAGGGGTTGGTCGGACGCTTCTTGGCGGAAGACTTGGTCGACGAGAACACAAGGCTGGTGATCGCAGAGGCGGGCGACGAGATCGACGCCGGGCTCTTGCAAAAGATTGAACAGCAGCAGATCACACGATTCGCCATCTTGGACATCCACGATCAACGCGGTCCGTGGCTGAGGAACACGCTGGCGTTCGATCGCACGCGCGTGCGCGAAGAAGCCCTTTCCGATATTTATCGCATGATGCGCCCCGGCGAGCTGCCGACATGGGAATCGGCGGAGAATCTGTTTCGCCAGCTGTTCTTCGATATCGAACGCTACGACCTGAGCGCGGTCGGGCGAGTGAAAATGAACGCGCGTCTTCTTTTTGAAGATGTCTCGGATACCCAGCGCGTCTTGCGCAAGGAGGATATCGTCGAGATCGTTCGCGTGCTCTTGGAGCTGCGCGATGCACGCGGTGAGATCGACGACATCGACCACTTGGGCAATCGCCGTGTGCGCTCGGTCGGCGAGCTGTTGGAAAACCAATACCGCATGGGCTTGATGCGCATGGAGCGCGCCGTGCGCGAACGCATGGGCTCGACCGATATCACCACCGCCATGCCGCAAGACTTGATCAACGCCAAACCGATGGTGGCGACGGTGCGAGAGTTTTTCAACGCCTCGCCGCTTTCGCAGTTCATGGATCAGACCAATCCGCTTTCAGAGATCACGCACAAACGTCGCCTCTCTGCGTTGGGTCCTCGCGGGCTGACGCGCGAACGCGCGGGCTTCGAGGTGCGCGACGTGCATCCGACGCACTACGGACGCATCTGTCCGATCGAAACGCCCGAAGGACCGAACATCGGTTTGATCAATTCGCTCGCCACGCACGCGCGCATCGATACCTACGGGTTCATCGAAACGCCGTATCGCAGGATCGAGCATGGCAAGCCGACCGATCAGATCGACTATCTGCCCGCCATGCGCGAATCGCGCTACACGATCGCGCAAGGCAGCTCGCGCACCGATAAGGACGGCAACTTTGAAGACAAGCTCATCGCGTGTCGACGCAACGGCGAGTACATCACATGTCCGGCGAGCGAGATCGACTATATCGATGTTTCGCCGAAACAGCTGGTCTCGGTGGCGGCAGCACTGATCCCTTTCCTGGAGAACGACGACGCCAACCGCGCCTTGATGGGATCCAACATGCAACGCCAAGCGGTGCCGCTGTTGCGCTCCGAAGCGCCGTTGGTCGGCACGGGCATGGAGGGCAGGGTCGCGCGTGATTCGGGCGTCGTCATCGTCAATCGACGCGCCGGAATCGTCGATCAGGTGGATGCCACGCGCATCGTCGTGCGCGCCAGTGAAGAAACCGAAAGCGACGAGGTGGGCGTCGATATCTACAACCTCATGAAGTTTCAACGATCCAACCAAAGCAGCTGTATCAATCAACGACCGCTCGTCAAGGTCGGCGACGTGCTGGAAAAGGGCGACATCATCGCCGACGGTACCTCGACCGACTTGGGCGAGCTCGCGCTCGGACGCAATGTGCTGTGCGCGTTTCTGCCGTGGAACGGCTACAACTTTGAAGATTCGATCCTCATCTCCGACCGCGTCGTGCGCGCCGACGTTTTCACTTCGATCCATATCGAAGAGTACGAGGTCATGGCGCGCGACACCAAATTGGGACAGGAGGAGATCACGCGCGACATTTCCAATGTCGGCGAAGAGGCGCTGAGACACCTCGACGAAAGCGGCATCGTCCACATCGGCGCGGAGGTCAAGGTCGGCGATGTGTTGGTCGGAAAAGTGACCCCGAAGGGCGAGTCGCCCATTACCCCCGAAGAAAAACTCTTGCGCGCTATCTTCGGCGAAAAAGCCTCTGATGTGCGCGACACATCCCTGCGCGTGCCGCCGGGCGTATCGGGGACGGTCGTCGAGGTGCGCGTCTTTTCGCGCAGCGGAACGGCTAAGGACGAGCGCGCGCGACAGGTCGAGAACGAAGAGATTCAAAAGCTCGCCAAGGATCGCGACGACGAAAAAGCCATTTTGGAGCGCTCGTTCGCCGATCGTCTGCGCGAGCTTTTGCAAGGACGCACCGTCGCTTCAGGCACCCGCACGCTCAAGAGCGACAGCAAGCTCACGCTCGCCGTTCTCAAGAGCGTCTCGCACCGCGAGCTCAGCAAGCTGTCGACGACCAACGACAAGGTGAACGAACGTCTGTCGACGCGCGTCGCCTACTTCGACAAGACGATGAAAGCTTTGGAAGAACGTTTCGAAGACAAGATCGAAAAGCTGCAACGCGGCGACGAGCTGCTGCCGGGGGTCATGAAAACGGTCAAGGTGTTCGTCGCCGTCAAGCGCAAGCTGCAGCCGGGCGACAAGATGGCGGGGCGACACGGCAACAAGGGCGTCATCTCCAAGATTATTCCCGTCGAGGACATGCCGCATTTGGAGGACGGAACACCGGTCGATATCGTGCTCAATCCGCTCGGCGTGCCGTCGCGCATGAACGTCGGACAGATCTTGGAGACACACTTGGGATGGGCTTCCGCGCGCTTGGGACGCGAGGTGCGCGAGCTCTGCGAGCGGTTGCGCTCGGGCGAGAAGCAAGCCGAGAGTGCGCTCAAGCAGAAGCTCAGGGACATCTATTCCGAAGAAAAAGAGGCGGCGCTGCTCGAATCGCTCGACAGCACTGAGATCGCAACCCTTGCAGAAAATCTTCAGGAAGGCGTGCCGATGCGAACCCCCGTCTTCGACGGTGCAAGCGAGAGCGACATCGATCACATGTTTTCTCTCGCCAACCTCGACAAGACGGGGCAGGTGCGCCTGATCGACGGACGCAGCGGCGAGTACTTCGATCGAAAGGTCACCGTCGGCTACATCTACATGCTGAAATTGCATCACTTGGTCGACGACAAGATCCACGCGCGCTCGATCGGTCCCTACAGCCTCGTCACCCAGCAGCCCTTGGGCGGAAAGGCAAAGTTCGGAGGACAGAGGTTCGGCGAAATGGAAGTTTGGGCGTTGGAAGCATACGGTGCAGCCTATTCGTTGCAAGAGATCCTTACCGTCAAGTCCGACGACATTGCAGGCAGGACTAAAGTCTACGAATCCATCGTCCACGGCGACGACAACTTCGAGGCGGGGGTGCCAGAATCTTTCAATGTTCTTGTCAAGGAACTGCAGTCCTTGTGTTTGAATGTCCAATTGCAACAGGACTCATAACCCACCCCTACCCGCCCCCTCAACGCGACAATCCTTCCTTCTGCAACCTCAACCTCCGCTCCCTTCCACTTCCTCCCCAATAGCTCCCCTCATGACGATGGACTCTTTCTTCTCTGATAACGCCCCCGCCGAACGCTCAGAAACCTTGCCCGGTTTCTACGATCCGCGTCAACCCGCAGCGCCGCAACCCTTCGATTCGATTCGTATCGCGTTGGCATCGCCCGAGCAGATTCGATCGTGGTCGTGCGGCGAGATCAAAAAGCCCGAGACGATCAACTACCGCACGCTCAAGCCCGAGCCGGAAGGCTTGTTCTGCGCCAAGATCTTCGGTCCCGTCAAGGACTACGAGTGTTTGTGCGGCAAGTACAAGCGCATGAAGCACAAGGGGATCGTGTGCGAAAAATGCGGCGTCGAGGTGACCCACTCCAAGGTACGGCGCGAGCGCATGGGTCATATCGAGCTTGCGGCGCCTGTTGCGCATGTGTGGTTTTTGAAAATTCTTCCCTCGCGCATCGGCGTGATGCTCGACATGACGTTGAAGAATGTCGAGCGCGTCCTGTATTTTGAAAATCGTATTGTGACCAACCCCGGCATGACCGACTTGGAGCTGCGGCAGCTGTTGAGCGAAGAAGAGTACATAGATGCGGTCGAGCGCTACGGCGAGGACACCTTCGAGGCACCGATCGGCTGCTGAAGCGTTGCAATTCCTCTTGAGCCAAATCGATCTGCCCGAAGAGGTGAGCACCTTGCGCGCCGAGTTGAAGACGACGACCTCGGAGATTAAACGTAAAAAACTGGTGAAACGGTTGAAACTGTTGGAGGTGTTTCGCGCCTCGCACGCGAAGCCCGAATGGATGATCCTGAGCGTGCTACCGGTCTTGGCGCCTTCGCTGCGCCCGCTGGTGCCGCTGGAGGGCGGACGTTTTGCCACTTCGGATCTCAACGATCTCTACCGTCGTGTCATCAACCGCAACAATCGTCTCAAGCGGCTCATGGCGTTGGGCGCACCTGACATCATCATCCGCAACGAGAAGCGCATGCTTCAGGAATCGATCGACGCGCTGTTCGACAACGGAAGACGCGCGCGCGTCGTCTTGGGGGCGAACAAACGTCCGTTGAAGTCTCTCTCCGACATGCTGAAAGGCAAGCAAGGACGCTTTCGCCAAAACCTGCTGGGCAAACGCGTCGACTATTCGGGACGCTCGGTCATCGTCGTCGGACCGGAGCTGCAACTTCATCAGTGCGGGTTGCCGAAGCAGATGGCGCTCGAGCTGTTCAAGCCCTTCATCTTGGGCAAGCTCGAGCTCTACGGCATGGCTGCCAATGTCAAGGCGGCAAAACGCATGGTCGAGCAGAAAAGACCCGAAGTCTGGGACATCCTGGAAGAAACTATCACCGAGCATCCCGTCTTGCTCAACCGCGCACCCACCTTGCACCGCTTGGGCGTGCAAGCCTTCGAACCCATCTTGATCGAGGGCAAGGCGATCCAGTTGCATCCTCTCGTCTGCACCGCCTTCAACGCCGATTTCGACGGGGACCAAATGGCGGTGCATGTTCCTCTTTCGCTCGAGGCGCAGCTCGAAGCGCGAATCCTCATGATGTCGACCAACAACATCCTGTCGCCAGCCAACGGAAAACCCATCATCGTGCCGTCGCAGGACATCGTGTTGGGGCTGTACTACATCTCCTTGGAACGGCTGGAGCGTCACGCGCTCGCGCCGGTGCGCGTGCCGGATCGCGCGGCTTTGGACTATCTGCTTTCGCGCGACGAGATCTTCGTGCGCATGGAGCGTCCGAACAAAGACATTCCAGCTGCCAAGGACAAGGCGGCGTCAAACGGGCAGACGCCGAACACGAGCAAGGCGGAGCAGCAGCCCTTGTTGGCGGACGAGGCACTACACGCTTTGGAGGCGGAAAAGCTGTTCGCGTTGTTGCAAAGCGGGGCGGCTAGTGCGTTTCGCGTTCCCACTTTTGTGACGGCGGGCGAACGCGACCATGCGCTGGCTCACGGCGCGATTTCGTTGCAAAGTCGCATCAAGACCGACATTGTTGTGCGCGCTGCGGATGGCAGCGTGAAGCATGATCGTGTGCTTACGACGCCGGGGCGGATGCTGCTCGCCGAGATTTTGCCGAAAGACGCGGACGGCGTTGCCAAGATTCCGTTTTCGCACATCAACTGCCTTCTGACGAAGAAGGAGATTACCTCGTTGATCGATGTCATCTATCGCCATTGCGGCGGTCGTCAGACGGTCGAGTTTTGTGATCTACTCATGACTCTGGGCTTCTCGTGGGCTTGTCGATCGGGTATTTCGCTCGGCAAGGACGACCTTTTGATCCCTGAGAGCAAGACGCGATTGGTCGACGAAGCGCAGAAAGAGGTGCGCACGTTGGAAGACCAATATTTGCAGGGTTTGATCACGCATTCGGAGAAGTACAACAAGGTGGTCGACGTTTGGTCGACCTGCTCGGATCGCGTCTCCGACGAGCTGATGACAGCCTTGAAGCGCGATGTATCGGGGGAGCCGAATGCTGTTTATATGATGGCGCACAGCGGCGCGCGCTCGTCGCCCGCCCAAATCAAGCAGTTGGCGGGCATGCGGGGGCTGATGGCGAAGCCCTCGGGCGAGATCATCGAGCGACCGATCATCTCCAACTTCAAGGAGGGATTGTCCGTGCTGGAGTATTTCAACTCGACGCATGGAGCGCGCAAGGGACTTGCCGACACGGCGCTCAAGACGGCGAACTCGGGATACTTGACGCGGCGGCTGGTCGATGTGGCGCAAGATTGCATCATCACCGCCGATGACTGCGGCACTGACAAGGGCTTTGAAATTTCCGCCATCATCGACGGCGGCGATGTGATCGCTCCGCTCTCTGAGCGCATCCTCGGACGATCGTGCGCCGAGCCCGTGCTCGATCCGCCAAGCGGCAAGACGCTGGCTGAGAACGGCGCGCTCATCGACGAGGCGCTGTCCGACCGAATCGAGATGGCGGGCGTCGCTTCGGTGCGCGTGCGCTCGGTCGTCACCTGCCAGCTGGAAAACGGCATCTGCGCAACCTGCTACGGACGCGATTTGGCGCGCGGCACGAAGGTCAACATCGGCGAAGCTGTGGGCGTCATCGCTGCCCAGTCGATCGGAGAGCCCGGCACCCAGCTCACCATGCGCACCTTCCATGTCGGCGGCGCGGCGCAGGGGGGCTACGAACAATCGTCCATCGAATCGTCCGTCGACGGCACGCTGGAGCTCGTCGGAGGACAGACCGTCAAGAACGCGGAAGGACGTACTGTCGTCATGAACCGCCATTCCGAGATCGTCCTGCGCGACGGGCAGGGACGCGATCGAGCGCGCCATCGACTGCCGTACGGATCGTGGCTGATGGTGGGAGAGCGTGCGAAGATCGTGCGCGGACAAAGGCTGGTCGAGTGGGATCCCTACACCATTCCCATCCTCAGTGAGGCGAACGGCATTGCTCATTGGCTCGATCTGATCGAGGGCGTCTCGATGCGCGAGGAGGTCGACGAGATCACCGGCATCACGCGCAAGGTCGTCACCGAGTGGAAGCAGAGCAAGAAAGGCACGGAGCTGCGTCCGCGCATCACCTTGCGCGATGCGAAGGACAAGGTCATCAACCTGCCGAACCGCGACGAGGCGCGCTACTTCATGACGGTCGGTGCCTTCTTGGTCGTCGGCGACAAGCAGAAGGTTTCGGCGGGCGAAGTGCTGGCAAGGCTGCCGCGCGAGACGGCGAAGAACCGCGACATCACGGGAGGCTTGCCGCGCGTCGCCGAGCTCTTCGAGGGACGCAAGCCCAAAGATTACGCTGTCATCAGCGACATCGACGGCGTCGTCAAGTTCGGACGCGACTACAAGTCGAAACGACAGATCCTCGTGCAACCCGACGAGGGCGCACCTTCCGAGCATCTGCTCTCTAAAGACAAGCACCTCGCCGTACAGGAGGGCGACAGGGTCAAGCGAGGAGACTTGTTGGTCGACGGCAACTCGGTGCCGCACGACATCTTGGAAATCATGGGCGAGGAAGAGCTCACCAACTACCTCTGCTTCGAAGTGCAAAGCGTGTATCGCATGCAGGGCGTCAAGATCGACGACAAGCATATCGAGGTCATCGTGCGACAAATGCTGCGCAAGGTCGAGATCACCTCGGCAGGAGAAACCGAGCTGCTGGAGGGCGAGCAGATCGACGCACACGAGTTTGCCGAGGTCAACCGCATCGCCGTCGACGACAAGCGCGAGCCCGCACAAGCCAAGAAGATCTTGCAAGGGATCACGCGCGCCTCTTTGCAAACGCGATCCTTTATTTCCGCCGCGTCTTTTCAGGAAACTACGCGCATTCTCACCGAAGCCGCCGTAGCAGGAAAAAGAGACCATCTGCTGGGCTTGAAAGAAAATGTCATCGTAGGAAGACTCATTCCCGCAGGCACAGGCGCACTATCCCGAACCTTCCGACTACGCGCTGCAGAAGAAGACAGAGTCGCAAAGCTCGAAGCGCAGGAGGAGGACGAAAAGCTACAACAGAGCGAGACGCAAAACCTTCAAGACAACGAGCAAGATAACGAGCAAGATAACGAGCAAGATAACGAGCAAAATAACGAACAAGACAACAG
>JABAAA010000110.1 GCA_014239005.1 Alphaproteobacteria bacterium
GGACGGTTGCGTCGAGGACGAGAGAGAAAGCGAGAATAGAGATAGAGCAGGCGAGAAAGCTAGAGATAAAGATAGCGATAAAGATAGCGATAAAGATAGCGATAAAGACAGCGTTCTCGCTTCCTCCGAGGCACTAACCTTCGACGATGTCCTGTTAGAACCTGCCTATTCGGATGTTCTGCCGAAGGAGGTTGATCTATCGACGCGCTTTACGCGCCATGTGAATCTGCGCTTGCCGCTGATTTCGGCGGCGATGGATACGGTGACGGAAGGCAGGCTTGCCATCGCCATGGCGCAGCTGGGGGGCATCGGAGTGATTCACAAGAGTCTGTCGCCTGAAGAGCAGGCGCGCGAGATTCACAGGGTCAAGCGTTTTCAGTCTGCCATCGTCGACGATCCGATCACGATTCAACCCGATGAGAAGGCTCTAACGGCGGTCGCCTTGATGAGGGATCGGCGCATTTCGGGCGTTCCTGTCGTCGAGCGCGGCAGTCGGAAGCTGTTGGGGATCGTCACGAACCGCGATGTTCGCTTCGTCGAGGATCTGGAGCAGCCCGTGTGCAACATCATGACGCGCAAGAATTTGGTGACGGTGTCGGCGAATTGTTCGACGAAGCAGGCGCGGCAGTTGTTGCACAAGCATCGTTTGGAGCGTCTTTTGGTGACGGACGACAAGGGTTGTTGTATCGGGTTGATTACGGTGAAGGACATCGAGGCTGCCTCGATGCGTCCTTTCGCGAGCAAGGACGGAGCGGATCGCTTGCGCGTCGCGGCGGCGGTGGGAGCGTTGGAGAGCGACATGGAGAGGGCGAAGTTGTTGTGCGAGGCGGGGGTCGATGTTTTGGTCGTGGATACGGCGCATGGTCACAGCGCGGGCGTGCTGTCGCAGGTGAGACGCTTGCGCGAGCGGTTTGACGGCATCGACATCGTGGGAGGAAACATTGCAACCCCTGATGCGGCTCGTGCCTTAATCGCGGCAGGGGTAGACGGGGTGAAGGTCGGGATAGGACCGGGTTCGGTATGCACGACGCGGATTGTGGCGGGGGTGGGGGTGCCGCAGTTGTCGGCGATTAGGGATGTGGCGGCGGTCTGCGCTGCTGCGGGGGTGACGGTCATTGCGGACGGCGGGGTTCGCTACGGGGGCGATTTGGCGAAGGCTATCGGTGCGGGGGCGGATTGTGTGATGGTGGGGTCTCTGTTGGCGGGTACGGACGAATCGCCGGGCGAGGTGTTTTTTGTTCAGGGTCGAGCTTACAAACGCTATCGCGGGATGGGCTCTGAAGGGGCGATGGCTCGCGGCTCGGCGGACAGGTATTTTCAGGAGGAGGTTCGCCAAAGTCAGAAGTTTGTGGCGGAGGGAATCGAGGGGCGGGTTCCTTATCGCGGGGCGTTGGATCATGCGATCGAGCAGTTGTCGGGCGGATTGCGAGCAGCGATGGGCTATACGGGCAATCGGACGATTGGCGAGATGCGCGGGGGCTGTCGGTTTCGCAGGATTACGGGGGCGGGAAGGGAGGAGAGCTATCCTCACGATGTCGAGCCCGTCGCGGAGAGCGGCGTGAAGAGGTAGACGAGCTCGTGCGCTGACGCGAGGTCTTTTGCGAAGGACTGCGTCCCTCGCGCACTAAGTGAGATTTCTACGCGCTACGCGGTAAGCGATTCCGTTGTGCTTCGTTCCACGAGACAAAAAACCGCGCGAAGCGCACCTGTCTGGAGCAGACTTGACTTTCGGACGAGGTAGGGGTATCGTGTTGTTCGGAGATTTGTTTCTGGGACTTGGGAAAAAGGAGATTCGTTGTCATGCTGGAGGAAACAAGCAGAGTGCCGAACGGAGCAGTGAATTTTGACACGCAGCGGGTTGTCGACCGATTGCGCGAAGGCGGATGGAACGAAGGGCAAGCTCGTGCGCTTTGCGATGTTTTGCGCGAGATTATGCGAGGCGTTGCAAAGACATCGGATCTTGAGCGCGTTGAGGCTTCGTTACGCGCTGATTTACGCGCGGATATGCAGGCTCTTGAGTCTTCGTTACGCGCTGATATGCAGGCTCTTGAGTCTTCGTTACGATCTGATGTGCGGGCTGTGCAGGCTAACATGCAATCTTTGGAAGGACAGATGGCTTCTTTAAGGTTGATTATGCTGGCAGGCTTCGGCTTCTTGGGGATATTGATCGCTTTGGGAAATTTCCTCTGAAGGCGTGAAGACGCGCCATCGTATACGGCGATCGCATTCGGCAATCGTATACGGCAATAGCATTCGGCAATAGCCAATAGCCAATAGCAATAGAGTAACAGCATAGAGCTTGCCGTATGCGTCCGTACGCGCGTCCTGTTTTTTGTATTCTCGCCACTACCTGTTTAAAAATCATCGAAAAAACGCGTGTCTGCTACCCTCGCCCCATGCCCACGCCCCCCACCCCGAAAGTCCTCGAAACCCTCCGCGCCCACGTGCGCCAAACCCTGCCCGAAGAAACCTGCGTCCAAAAGCTCTTGCAAACCCTGGACGACACAAAGTCTCTGAGAAAAGCTATCTCCCGCCAAGCGAACACCCTCGCCACACAAGTGCGGAACGCCCCTGCAAACGTCATGCAGCAATTTCTCAACGAGTACGAATTCTCGTCACGCGAAGGTACAGCGCTGATGTGCCTCGCCGAAGCCTATTTGAGAACACCCGACGCACCCTCGCTCGACGATCTCGTCAAGGACAAGGTTAGTGGCAAAGCATGGAACAAAAACAAAGCACACCCCCCCTCCCTTCTCATGAGCGCGTCCCACTGGAGCCTGATGTTCACCGGACGCCTCCTCCAAGATCTGCGAGACACTCGAGGCATCGTCGCCTCGATGCAAAAACTCGTCCAAAGACTCGGCGAACCCATCGTCCGCGTCGCCATCGCCAAAGCCATGAAACTCATGGGCGGGCAATTCGTCCTTGGCGAAACCATGACAAAAGCCATCAAACGCGCTCAACCCGCGCGCGCTAAAAGATACCGCTTCTCCTACGACATGCTGGGCGAAGCAGCGCGCTGCGAAGAAGACGCACAACTCTACCTCGAAGCCTACCGCCACGCGATTCGCTGCTTGAAACCCCTCGCCTCTCCTTCAACCTCGCCACACGACAACTGCGGAATCTCCGTCAAACTCTCTGCCATCCACCCGCGATACGAACTCGGCAAAAAACAACGCGTCGAAGACGAACTCGTCCCAAGACTCGTCACGCTCGTCCAAGACGCACGCAACGCCAACATCCCCATCACCCTGGATGCCGAAGAATCCGACCGATCCGACCTCCTCCTCTCCGTGCTCGAAGCAACCATCGGCGAACTCGACCTTCTCGAACAACGCCGCACAAAACAAAAAACAAAAAACGGCAAGAAATGGGACGGGTTCGGCATCGTCCTGCAAGCCTACCGAACGAACACCTACGCCGCGCTCGACTTCGTCTTCGAACTCGCCCGACAGCGACAGCGCAAGATCGCCGTCCGACTCGTCAAAGGCGCCTATTGGGACGCGGAAATCAAACACGCCCAAACGCTGGGCGTAGATCGCTATCCCGTCTTTACACGCAAATGCTCGACCGATCTCTCCTACCTCGCCTGCGCACGAAAGCTCATGGCGATGAGATCCCACATCTTTCCTCAGTTCGGTACGCACAACGCCCACACCGCCGCCGCCATCCTCACCTTCGCCGAAGAACGGAACAACCCCCGAATCCCTGACGAGGCGCAACGTTTCGAGCTGCAACGCATCCACGGCATGGGCGAAGCACTGCACGAACAGCTGCAGACGACGATCCGCCGCCGCCATGCAAACGGCAGGCTGCCCGCCATCACGACGCGCATCTACGCGCCCGTAGGCATCCACCAAGACCTTCTCGCCTACCTCGTGAGACGCATGCTGGAAAACGGAGCGAACAGCTCTTTTGTCCACCAAGTGCTCGACCGCCGCATTCCTATCGCCGAGCTCGTACGAGACCCGATCACCCTTGTGGAGCAACACCACAAGACGAAATCCTTTCGGCATCCGAAGATCGTCCTGCCCCCCGCCCTGTTCGCGCCGCGCAAGAACGCACGCGGCTGGAATCTCAACGACATCGCAACGCAGCAGGAGTTTTTGCAAAAAATCTCCACCTTCATGGGCAAAACCTACGAGGCGCATTCCCACTTAGGTAATGCTTTGGGTAATACTTCGGGTAATACTTCGGGCAATGTTTCGGGTAACGTTTCGGGCAGCGCAAACAGCCGCCCCCACACGATAAAGACGCTTCCCCCCCGCCCTTGCTTTTCTCCCGCGGACGGACACAAGCTAGGCAGCGTCCGCGAGGCGTCCGAAGAAGAGATTCTGCGCGCTTGCCAAAATTTGCGAACAAACCGCCATGGCACAGAAACGAACCATGGCGAACGCGCAAAGGTCTTGGAGAATTTCGCCGACCTGCTGGAAGATAACGCTTTCGAGGCTATCGCCCTGCTCTCGCGAGAAGCGGGCAAGACGCTTTGGGACGGCATCGCCGAAGTGCGCGAAGCGGTCGACTTTGCTCGTTTTTACGCAAGCGAGGCACGCTCGATTTTTGGCGAGCGCAACCCTCGCACCA
>JABAAA010000111.1:0-1978 GCA_014239005.1 Alphaproteobacteria bacterium
GGGCTGTAAGTCCTGCTCGTCCCTCGTCGTTCCGCTGGTCGCATAACGATTATGCCCCAACGCCAGCGCGCCGCTCAGACGCTCCATCCGCTCGCGCTTCGCCAAGCTGTCGCCGACAAGCCCCAAGGCGCGCTCGACGCGAAAGTAACGACCGTCGTGCGAAACGATGCCGCAACCGTCCTGACCGCGATGCTGCAGCGCATGCAAGCCCAACACCGTCTGCTCGGCAGCGTCCTCGCTGCCGATGATGCCAAAGATGCCGCACGCCTCGCGCAGAACATCCCCCTCCCCATCCCCATCCCCTTGCAAAGCCGACGAGGAAGAAGTCACGAGTTCGCTCTCACAATGTCTGCTGCTCCCCCCACGGCACCTCGCGCATGAAGCCCCACGCCCAATCGGTCAGCGGCAGCAGGTATGGAGCGGTCACGCTCTCGGTGATCTGCACCGGCAACGCGTTCGTGCCGCCGTAGGTTTTGAAAAAGCCCAACACGACACACACGATCACGATACCGCGAGCAACGCCGTAAAGAAACCCCAAGCTACGATCGAAGCGACCGCCGACATAACGTCGAAGCGTCCGCGAGAACATGCCTGTCAGCACGAACAGGATCGAGAAAACGACGAGAAACAGACCGCCCGCCAACAGCAACAGCAGCGTCTTGCGATCGTCGAAGAAGGCGCCGAAAATCTGCCCCCAGTAGGGATGTGCAAGGTAGAGCACGCCGAGCGCGCCGAGCCAGTTCAACAGCGAGCAGATCTCGCCCGTCAAACGTTTTCCCAACGACAGAGCGCCGGATGTGAAGATCATTCCCAAGACGATGAGATCGACGAACAGCGGTGAAAAGAGAAATTGTGCCATCACCTTGTCAAGGACGAGAGGCAGCGGGTTGCGCTACCCACGACGCAGCGGAGGACAGAGCATCGGCATCAGCATCGGCAACGGAATCGCCGACCGACCGAGCAGCGACGCGCAGGAGCCACGGCGCGAGGTCGTTCACGCGAGAGACGGGATGAAAGGAAAACTTGCCGTTGCTCACAGCACGATGCGACGCATTCTTTTTAGAAGAAGTCTTCGCGTGCTTTGTAGCATGTTCTGCCCCCTGATACAAAAGCATATTGGAAAATCCTAATTTCTGTGCTTCGCGTGCGCGCAGCCTTGTCTGTCCGACGGGGCGAATATCGCCTGTCAGCCCGATCTCGCCGCAGAAGACCCATCCTGCCGGGATCGCTGTCTTGCGCGCTGCCGAGACGATTGCGCAGGCGACCGCCAAGTCGCACGCGGTCTCCTTGATGCGCAAGCCGCCCGAGATGTTGAGATACACTTCCATCGAGGAGAGGCGCAAGGCTGCGTGCGCCTCCAACACGGCGAGCAGCATCGCCAAGCGCGCCGAATCCCAGCCCAACGCTGTTCTGCGCGCAGCACCGGGCGGCGCGGGGGTGACCAAGGCTTGCACCTCGCACAAAAAGGGACGTTTTCCTTCCACGCCGGCGAACACCGCTGTCCCGGGCGCTTCGTCGCCGCGCCGCGAGAGGAAGAGCGAGGAAGGATTAGCCACCCCGCGCAACCCTGATCCGCGCATTTCGAAAACGCCGATCTCGTCCAGCGCGGCGAAACGATTCTTCACCGCGCGCAAAAGACGAAAGCCCTGTCCGCGCTCCCCTTCGAGGTAGAGGACGACATCGACCATATGTTCGATCTGTCGAGGTCCTGCCAGCTGTCCTTCCTTCGTCACATGCCCGATCAGCAGCACGGCGATCCCGCTTTGTCGGGCGAAGTGCGTCACCGCTTCGGTCAGCAGACGCAGGCAGGTCAAAGAGCCGGCAGCGCTGCCTTCGCTACCTTGCGTGCGCATCGTCTGAATCGAATCGACCACCAGAAGCTGCTCGGCGTCGGGCTGCTCGCTTAGCCAGACGAGCACGGGGTCGAGGTCGGTGCGCGCTGTGCAAAGCAACGATGCAAACAATCCCCCTTGCGGCT
>JABAAA010000111.1:2078-4553 GCA_014239005.1 Alphaproteobacteria bacterium
TTCTTCGTGTTTTTCTTCGGCTTGCCTTTCGCGCTGCAAACGTCTGGCGCGCAAGGCCAGCTGCGCGCGGTCTTCTTCGCCGCTCACATAGACGGCGACCGATCCTGCTGTCGAGTTTTTTTCTTGACCGAACGTTGCGCGCGCGCTCAGGCTTTCTGCGATCTGCAAGGCGAGGGTTGATTTTCCCACGCCGGGATCGCCGCCGAGCAACAATACCGATCCCGGCACGATTCCTCCACCCAGCGCACGGTCCACCTCTTCCAGTCCTGTAGCGATGCGCTCCAGTTCTCCTACCTCTTCGCCTAGGGGACGAAAGGGTGCGGCGGAGGCACTTTTCAGCACGTTGCCTTGCGGGCGTCGTCCTCGTTCGCGCACGGCGGTCGTCTCTTCGTGAGGACGCAGTGCCAGCGAATCCCATGCGCCGCAGGCGTGGCAGGAGCCTTGCCAGCGTGCGAAACGCACTCCGCAAGACTGACATTGGTAGGCTTGTCCTTTTTTCATGAGGTTTTTCTGTTCTCGGAGGCGGAGTCGTAGTTTTCTGCTCCCTGTCTTGCTTGCGTGTTGCTTGCTTGCGTGTTGCTTGCGTGCGTGTTGTTTTCTTGGGGGCTGTTGCGCGTCATCGGTCCTTGGGCTTTTCCTTGCACGAACTGCCGTACGTGCGCGTCCTTGCTTCCTGCCATGGCGCGCTTGCTGCCTTGCCAGACGAGTCTGCCGTCGAAGAGGAGTGCGGCGCGGTCTGCTGTTTTGTAGACGCTGCTCATGTCGTGGGTGATCGTGACGGCGGTGGCGCCGAGCGACTTGGTGCAATTGACGATGAGCTCGTTGATGAGATCGGTGGTGATGGGATCGAGCCCGCTGGTGGGTTCGTCGAAGAACAGGATATCGGGATCGGATGCCATGGTGCGCGCGATGGCGACGCGTTTGCGCATGCCTCCTGATAGTTCGCTGGGGTCGAGTTCGGCGGTTTTGGCGGGCAGTTCGACGGCGTTCAGACACTGCAAGGCGCGTTGTTTGGCTTTGCGTTTTGCTGTTCCTTGTTGCAAGAGTCGGAAGGCGACATTTTGCCAGACGTTCATGCTATCGAAGAGCGCGCCGCCTTGGAAGACGATTCCGATCGAGGCTCTGAGCGCGTCGCCTTCGTCGCTGTCGAGCGAGTGTCCGTCGATGAGGATTTCGCCGCGATCGGGGGTGAGCAGTCCGAGGATGCATTTAATCAGCACCGATTTTCCTTCGCCAGATCGTCCGACGATGGCCATGGATTCGCCGCGTTCGATATCGAGATCGATATTTGTGAGCACCTGTTTTTCTTCAAAGGACTTGTCGAGCCCGCGCACCGAGATTTTTGCCGGCGCTTCTGCCGAGCTGACGGCGGCGGCGAAGGGATTTTTGCGCAGTTTCTTCCAGAGCGGCGGCATGGCGTTCGATGGCGAGAAGGGATATTATCGCGCGAAGAAGAGTTCGGTGAGAAAGTAGTTGAAAACGAGGATAGCAATCGACGAGCTGACGACGGCGTTCGTGGTGGCGCGTCCGACGCCTTGCGCGCCGCCGGAGGCGTAGAAGCCGTTGTAGCAGCTCAGGAGCGCGATGAGCGTTCCGAAGACGAAGGCTTTACAGACGCCGGAGAGGAAGCCTGTGAGGTCGAAGGCTTCGCGCGTGTATTGTAGGAAGAGGTCGGCATTGAAGCCGAGCTTGTAGACGGCGATCAGTGTTCCGCCGAGAACGCCCAGCGAGTCTCCGACGACGACCAGGATTGGCAGGCAGATGGCGCCGGCGAGCAAGCGCGGCACGATGAGGTATTTGTAGGGATTGGCGGAGAGGGTTTCTAAGGCGTCGATTTGTTCGCTCACGCGCATGGTGGCGATTTCGGCTGCCATGGCGCCGCCGACTCTTCCTGCGACCATGAGTCCGCTGAGGACGGGGGCGAGTTCGCGCGTGATGGCGAGCACGACGAGTTCGGGGATGGCTCTTGTGGCGAGCGCGCTTTGGAAGCCGGCGTAGGATTGCAGGACGAGCACCATACCGGAGAAGGTGACGGTGAGGGCGACGACGGGCAGCGAGTAGTATCCTGTTTCGACGATTTGTTTTCGGATTTGCTCCAGGTGGAGGGGCGGACGGAAGAGATGGGAGAGCGAGAGGGCACCGAAGGCGGCGACTCTGCCGAGCGTTTCGAGGAAGCGCAGGATGGATCGCCCGATGGTCCCGAGGGGGTATAGAAGCAAGAGGCACAAGCGAGATAGGGGAGGCATGGAAGGAGCGTAGACGGGGGGAAGCGGAATTGCAACGGATTCGCTGTGAGTGTGGAGAAAAAAACAGGCGAAAAAACAGGTTTCTTGACTTTGCTGTTGGGATGGTGATAGGATGGAGACAAATGGGGGAGGCATGAGGAGCAAGGGCGAAGGGAAAAGCATGGCACTTTTGGATACGCAGAGGCATGTTGACGCATTGCGTAAGGCGGGGGTGAACGAGGGTCACTCT
>JABAAA010000112.1 GCA_014239005.1 Alphaproteobacteria bacterium
GGTGCGCTTGCGGGAACGGAGGGCTTCGAGGGAGACGGTGCCAAAGTTGCAGGGCGCGTGCGATCCTTCAATCCCGCGTAGCCGTTGACCGTCGTATCCGCCAAGTAGGTGAGAAGTCTCGTCCCTCTGTCCTTGCGGCGAATCCTCAAAAACAGCTCGGGGGTTTCGTCGATAAACCTCGTCGTGTAGCCGAAGTGGCAAAACTTCGGATGGCGCACGACATTTTCCAAGAAGGGCAGATTGGTGGCGAGTCCGCGAATACGGAACTCGCGCAAGGCGCGTCCCATGCGCTGTCCTGCTTCTTCGACGCTCGGTGCCCATGCGGTAATTTTTTCCAAAAGAGGATCGTAGTTGGGCGAGATCACCGCGCCCGCGTAAGCGTTGCCGCCGTCGAGGCGGATGCCGAAGCCCGTAGCCGAGCGATAGGCGGTGATTCTCCCGTAGTCCGGCACGAAGTTGTTGCGCGGGTCTTCGGTTGTGATTCGGCATTGCAGGGCGTGTCCGTTGCAGCGAATCGCTTCTTGCGGCGGCAGCGCTTCTGCGACGCTCGCTCCTTGGGCAAGCGCGAGTTGCGCCTTGACGATGTCGATGCCTGTGATCGCCTCTGTGATCGTATGCTCCACTTGGATGCGAGGGTTCACTTCGATGAAGTAGAGGCGATCCTGTTCTGCATCCAGCAAAAACTCGACGGTGCCTGCGCCGCGGTAGCATGTCTCGCGTGCGAGGCTGAGCGCGTAGTTCACCGCCTCTTCGCGTTGCTGTTCGCTCAGGTAGGGGGCGGGCGCGCGTTCCACGATCTTTTGGTTGCGACGTTGTATCGAACAATCGCGTTCGAACAGATGGACTACTCCGCCTTGTCCGTCGCCGAGGATCTGCACCTCCAAATGTCGAGCTTGGGCGACGAAGCGTTCCAAGTAGAGATCGTCGCGTCCGAAGGCGGCTTTCGCCTCTCGACGCGCTTGGTCGAGCGCAGACAGCAGGTCTCCTTCGGCGGCAACGACGCGCATGCCTCTTCCTCCGCCGCCCCACGAGGCTTTGATCATCACGGGATAGCCCAGCTGCGAAGCCTGCTGCTTCACTTGCGACTGGGGGGTGGAGTGTTGGATTTCAGGGCTGGCGGGGAGGACGGGCACGCGCAAACGTTCGGCGATCGTGCGTGCCGAGACCTTGTCGCCGAGCGCGCGCATCGTGCTGGCGGTGGGTCCGACGAAGGTGATGGCGGCTTCTTCGCAGGCTTGAGCGAAGGCGGGATTTTCGGAGAGGAAGCCGTAGCCCGGGTGGATGGCGTCGACGCGGGCTTTTTGTGCGATCTCGATCGTCTCTTCGATCGAGAGGTAGGCGTCGATAGGTTTCTTGCCTTGTCCGACGAGGTAGGCTTCGTCCGCCTTGAAGCGATGGAGGGCGGTGCGGTCTTCTTCCGAATAAAGCGCGACGGTGCGCAGGTTCAGCTCGCTTGCGGCGCGAAAGATTCGGATGGCGATCTCCGAGCGGTTGGCGGCGAGAAGCTTCTTCATCGAGCAGGAATCGCAGGGCTTAAGGGTGGTGGTGGATGGTGGCAGCGCGGGTGGTCATGTCGTCTTGAGGAGGAGGCATCTTGGGGGCTAGTCTCAAGGTTGTTCTTGCAGTATAGTGTGCTGCTAGAGAAAGGGCTAGGGGGAGCTTGGGAGAGAATAAGGAGAACAAAGGCATGGAGTATTTTCACACGATGGTCCGCGTTTCGCACCTTGAGCAGAGCCTGGCTTTTTACAAGCTGTTGGGGTTGGACGAGGTTCGCCGTCAGGACAACGATCGGGGTCGTTTTACGCTGGTTTTCTTGGCGGCTGCGAACGACCGCGACAAGCAGCCGCCGCCGCTGTTGGAGTTGACTTACAATTGGGACGGCGAAAGCTACGGTGCAGGACGCAACTTTGGACATCTTGCCTATTGGGTTTCTGACATCTATGCCTTGTGCGACAGGCTCAAGCGGGCGGGGGTTGTGATCAATCGTCCGCCGCGCGATGGTCATATGGCGTTTGTGCGTTCGCCTGACGGCATTTCGGTCGAGCTGTTGCAAAAAGGAGAGGCTTTGCCTACTAAAGAGCCCTGGCTTTCGATGGGCAACACGGGCAGCTGGTAGGGGGGGGCTTGCGATCATCAGCAAGCAGAAAAAAACCGCCAAGCAATCATAAGCAAGCAACCATAAGCAAGCAACCATAAGATAGCGTTTGCGAAAACTCGAGAAGCGAAAGTGTCAGGGTTGTGCCTTGTTCGTTTTGCCCTGTTGGCGGAGGATGGCATCGAGCAGGGGTTGCGAGAGGGGGACGGCTTGTCGCGTCTCTTCGGCGATACGGCGTCGGATACCGGGATCGCGTGTATTCAAGCGCAGGCGTTTCAGGAAGGCGGCGTCCTTGTGTCCTAGCGCCAGTCCTTTTGTCGCGGGCGCGAGCTCGCTGATACGCACCGAGCGTTGCTCGGAGAGCGATGCAGCAGGACGCGACAAGCTTTCGTCGCCGCCGTCCAAATTGTAGCGCGGCGGCAGCGCCAAGGGTCTCAGTTGCGGCAGCGCCAGGGCTTCGCGGCTTTGTGCGTCCAGCACGAGAATTCCTCGATCTTTCTTGGCACAGCCGCTTGGCAACAAGAGCGACAGCAGTAGCGCACAACAGAGGCAAGCTCGTGCGAAGGGTTGCCGCGAAGGGGAAGGCAGGAGGGCGGGTAGGGCAGGGGTGGGCATGTTTTTTGTGTCTGTTATCGTTTGGTGTAGATCGTTAAAAGCTCGCTGACAAGCCACAGGATAGCACCGCAGGTGATGGCGACGTCGGCGATGTTGAATTTGTACCAGTGGTAGGCGTAGGCGTAGGCGTCGAGGAAATCGAGGACGCCTTGGTAGGCGATGCGATCGTAGAGGTTGCCAAGCGCGCCCCCGACGATGAGGCTTGCGGCAAGGGCGGAGAGGGTTGCGCGTTGTTGTTGCAAGGCGAAATGGGCGAACAGCAGAGCGATCAGCGACGAGAGCAGCAGCAGGGGTATTTGGCTGTGGCTGCCGAGCGCGCGCAAGAATCCGAAGGCGACGCCTGTGTTGAGCGAAAGGGAGAGGGAGAGACCGAAGGTGCCGCTGCCTATGCTCCAGTCGGCGATGAAGGGGTCTTGTGTTTTTTCTGCCCATGCCAGCATCCACGCCTTGCTGCTGCGGTCGAGCGCGAAGGCGAGGGCGAGGGGCAGCAGGAAGCGCCAGCGGCGCGTTGTGAGGTAGCAAGCGATGCGGCGCACGAGCGGGGAGAGGAAGGTCATACGTTGGATGTTATCACAAGGTGGCAACGTTTGCATAGGGCGGGGTGCTGTTCGTAATTTCCGACCTCTGGGGTGTATTGCCAGCAGCGCGCGCATTTTTGCCAATTGATGATTTTTTCGATTCTAGGCTCGCCCGTCAGAGTGTCGTCGAAGCGCACTTCGGAGACGACAAAAATTTCTGCGAGCGCAGCGGTAAGCTCTGCTTCGGGGATGCCAAGATTAGAGATTTTTTTCTTTGAACTGCTAAAGTTAGGAAAGAAAACACGTGCTTCCAAGGAAGAGCCGATTTGTCGACTTTTGCGCATGCGATCGATTTCGCTGTTGATGATCGTATGCCACTCGCTTACGCCCAAAAAAATCTCCCAGTGTTCGTTAAGGGCATCTTTGTTCCAAGCTTGCGGAATGTTTTTAAATGTTTGTAGATGAATGGAATCCGACCACTTTTTTTCGTCTTGTTTTTCGCCTCGTTTTTCGCGCAAGGATTGAAAGGCTTCTTCTGCTGTAAAGCAGAGAACGGGTGCCAGGCGTGTTGTTAAGAATTCAAACAACAGCTCCATGACCGAAAGGCAGGCGACACGGCGTGCATCGTCTTCCGCATCGCAGTACAGACGGTCTTTGCGGATGTTGAAAAAAAAGTTTGAAAGAACCTTGTTACAAAAGCTATGCAACTCGTTGATGTAAGGTGTGAAATTGTAGTTTTCGGCACACTTATCCAGTTTTGTATCCAAGTGTGCGAGCATGGCAAGCACGCCGCGCTCTAAATAAGGTAGGTTAGAAAAGTTTTTGTCGTTGATAGGAGGAGCGGGGTTCCCCTCCAAGTTGCCGAGCAGAAAACGCAAGGTGTTACGAAAGCGACGATAGGCGTCGACGATCGATTTCAGAATATCGCCGCCGATGCGGAGATCATGAGAGTAGTTGGACGACGCAACCCACAGGCGCAAAATATCGGGTCCGTGTTGTTCGACCACCTCTTGCGGTGCGGTGATGTTGCCGAGTGATTTGGACATCTTGCGTCCCTCCTCGTCCAGCACGAAGCCGTGCGTCAGCACCGCCTTGTACGGAGCCTTGCCCTTTGTCGCGCAAGCTTGCAACAGCGACGAATGAAACCAGCCGCGATGTTGGTCGGATCCCTCCAAGTACAAGTCGGCTTGCTCCACCCCCAAGCGCGGTTCAAGCACGAAGGCGTGCGTCGAGCCAGAGTCGAACCATACCTCGACGATGTCTTGGCACTGCTCGTAATCTTCTGCCTTGTAAGGCGCGGGGAGAAAATCTTGCGCGTCGCGCTC
>JABAAA010000113.1:0-214 GCA_014239005.1 Alphaproteobacteria bacterium
TGTCTTGAAACGCGCCGCGCGCACCGGACGCAACCCGCGCACCGGCGAAAGCCTCAAAATCGAAGCCAGCAAGCAACCCAAGTTCAAGGCAGGCAAGGGCTTGAAAGACGCCGTCAACAACTGACAAAGCTGCGTTGCAAACGCGATGTCGTGCCGGGCGCAGCGGACGGGGAGGGCGCGGTGACGACAACAAGAAAAACCAAGATACAAACAA
>JABAAA010000113.1:224-4428 GCA_014239005.1 Alphaproteobacteria bacterium
AAACCAAAACCCGGACCAAAACCCGAACCAACAAATTGGGCGATTAGCTCAGTTGGTCAGAGCGTCTCGCTTACATCGAGAAGGTCGGCAGTTCGAGCCTGTCATCGCCCATTTTCGCCCATCCCCGACAAAAACCCGCCAGAAGCTAGAACAGACTTCCCTAAAGAAAGTTATAGGGGTCGATGTCGACCTTGAGCCGCACCTCGGCGGGCTTCGGACACGCGAGCCACCGCGCGAGCAGAGGTTGCAAAGGCTTGCCACGCGCGCGCAACAGAAAGCGAAGGCGATGGCGACCGCGCAACGGCGAGAGCGGCGGCACCGCAGGACCAAAACACACCACGTCTTGCGAATCAGGAAAACGTTCGCGCAAACGCTGGGCAAAAACTTCGAGTCGATGTCTTTCCTTGGAGCTCACGACGACGGTGGCGAGTCGCGCGAAAGGCGGCCAAAAGATGTCGTTCGCCGCGTCGCAACGCGCCAGTGCTTCGTTGTTCAAAAAGCCGTTGCGGTCGAAGGTTTGCAACGCGCGCAACGCCGTCGAGTGCGGATCGGTCGTTTGCACGACGACCTCGCCTTTTTTTTCCGCTCGTCCCGCGCGTCCGGCGACTTGGTGCAACAGCTGATAGCAACGTTCGAACGCGCGCGGATCGCCGCCGTGCAGTCCCAAGTCGGCATTGACGATGCCGACCAACGTTAGGTGGGGAAAGTGATACCCCTTCGCCAGCATTTGCGTTCCCACCACGAGATCGCAGCGCCGTTCTTCAAACGCGCGCACGACCGCCTGCGGATCTTCCGTATCCGAGCTGAGGAGTTGCAAGCGGCTTTTCGGAAAACGAGCCCGCAAGGCTTCCGCTAGACGCTCGACGCCCGTGCCGAGCGATGTCAAAGAACCTTGAGCGCCGCACGAAGGACAACAGAGCGGAATCGCCATGGAAAAGTCGCAATGGTGGCAGCGCAAGCGTGCAGCGTTGCGATGTTCGACCAACAGGGCGTTGCAAAAGCGGCAGGACAGACGCGCGCTGCAGCGATTGCACAACAACAACGGCGCGTAGCCGCGGCGATTGAGAAAAATCAACACTTGTTCCTCGCGCAACAACGTCTGTTCAATGCGCGTGCACAGGGTCGGGGTCAGGAGGGGTTCGTATGCTTTGTCGTCTTTCTTGTCCTTTGGTTTTTTGCGTTTCGTGGCTTCCGTCAGCAAGTCGACGAGGGTGACCTTGGGAAGGGTGGCAGCGCCGAAGCGATGCGGCAGTTGCAACAGACGATACTTCCCGCGTCGGGCGTTGTGCCAGCTTTCCAGCGACGGCGTGGCACTGACCAGCACGACGAGGCAACCCGCTTTTTGCGCGCGCAACACCGCCATGTCGCGCGCGTGATAGATGATTCCTTCTTCCTGCTTGTAGGCGTGGTCGTGTTCTTCGTCGACGACGACGAGTCCCAAGTTGCAAAACGGCAAGAAGAGCGCGCTGCGCGCTCCCAAGACGGCGCGTACCTTACCGTTGGCGATCTCGTGCCACGCCGCGCGTCGCTGGCTTGCCGGCAGGGCGGAGTGGCAGAGCAGGGCTTCTGTTCCGAAACGTTTGTAAAAACGTTCGGCGAAGCGCACCGAAAGCGCGATCTCCGGCAGCATGATCAGCACCTGTTTTTCTTCTTGCAAGCAGGCTTCGACCGCTTCGAAGTACACCTCTGTTTTGCCGGAGCCCGTTTCCCCGTCGAGCAATGTTGCTGTGAATGTTTTAGTTCGGCAAAGTGCGCGGAGTTCGCAAGCTACCGCCTGCTGTTCTGTTTCGAGCGGCGACGACCGCGAGAGGATGCGCAAAGGGGATGATGGCGAGGGCGCAACAAGCGAAGGAGGGGGGACAGAAGTTGCGCCAAGACGAATCTCTTCGATCCACCCTGATCCTTGGCAGCGGCGCAAGACGGCAGCCGAGACGCCTTCGCGTAAAGCCTCTTCTCGCGACACGCCTTCTTGTGAAGCATCGTCGCGTGTGTTGCGCGCGTGCTGTTCCAAGATGGCGAGCAGGCGTGCTTTTTGTGTCGTGCTGCCTTGCGCCTGTTCGCGCAGATGTTCTTCTTTGCCCTTGTCCGTGATGGAGTAGGATCGTCGTTCTTTGGGGCGCGGCAGGTTGCCCGCCTTGAGCAAGGGCGCGAAGATACTTTTCAACACGCGTCCGCGAGGCGTCATCGTGTAGGTAGCCAGGCTGTCGATGAAGGCGCGGAAGTCTGCACGCAAGGGCGGCAGATGGAAAGGGAACCCTTGTCGCATGGACGCTGTCAGCGATTTCAAAGGTCGGGCGGGAAGTTGTTCGGGGGGTGGGGTTTCCACGCGCCACACGACCGCCAACACCTCCTGTTTGCCGAAGGGAACACGCAGCAAGGCTCCTTCTTCGACGACGCGCGCGCTGGTCAGGGCGGGCGGACAGGCGTAGGAAAAGAGCTGATCGAGACGGGGCGAGAGGGCGAGCAGCTCGGCGATACTACTTGTCGCCTCAATCTTTGGACTATCGCTTGGCTCGGTGGGGATCATATTGTCGTTCTTGACATTCGGCGAGGGCTGTCGCACAAGCGTAGGATGAAACTATTTATCGATTCTGCCGATGTTAGCGAGGTGTCTGCGCTCGTCAAGGGCGGGCTTGGGTTGATCGACGGGGTGACGACGAATCCTTCGTTGATCGCGCAATCGGGCGCGTCGATTCGCGAACGCATCGCAGAGCTCTGTGCGATCGTCGATGGTCCGGTGAGCGCCGAGGTGACCGCCACCGATTTCGAGGGCATGCTGAAAGAGGGTAAGGCGTTGGCGGCGATTGCCGAGAATGTCACGGTCAAGGTACCGTTGACCGAGCAGGGCTTGCGTTGTTGTTATGCGCTCAGTCGTGAGGGGGTTGCGGTCAATGTGACCTTGTGTTTTTCGCCCGCACAGGCTTTGTTGGCGGCGAAGGCGGGGGCGTGCTTTGTTTCTCCTTTTGTCGGCAGGTTGGACGACATTGGACACGATGGGATGTTGTTGATCGAGGAGATCTTGGACATGTATCGTGCTTACGATTTTGCGACAGAGGTGTTGGTGGCGTCGGTGCGCCATACGGGACATGTGGTGGCGGCGGCACGATTGGGCGCGCATGTGGCGACTTTGCCGCCGAAGGTATTTCGCGCGTTGTACAAACATCCGTTGACGGATAGGGGGTTGGAGGCGTTCTTGGAAGACTGGCGCAAGACGAAGCAGACGATCCTCTAACGACGAACGAGGCTTTTCGTAACAAAAAGTCCTATTATTCGTCAGCACGCAATTTTGCTACAATCCGCCCGTCAGCACTTAAGCAACACTTAAGCCATACTTGGCAACACTTGATAGCACTTGGCTTGATTGTTGCGTTTTCCTAGCTATCTATGTCTATGTCGCCTGCGCTCACTTTTCCCGTCGCTCTCGAGGACTACTGCTGTCATCTCGAAAGCGAACGCCGTCTCAGCCCCCATACCCTCTCCGCCTACCGCCGCGACCTCCTCTCTTTCGATACCTTTCTCACCAAACATCGCGGAACCCCCATGCCGTTAGAAGCATGGGCAGAGCTCGAAGAACAAGACCTGCGCGGCTGGATGGCACACCTGCGTGCGCAAGGGCTTCAAGCACAATCGGTCGCGCGCGCACTCTCCGCTCTGAAAAGCTTCGTGCGCAGAATCCACACCTTCTACGGCATCTCGTGCAACGCAGCCTTTCGCGTACGACATCCTCCGCACAAACCCCCGCCACCCCGTCCGCTCTCGCAACAACGCGCGCGAACACTGATCGACAAGGCAGGAGCGCACGCCGAGCAACAAGCATGGGTCAAAGCACGCGATGTCGCCTTGTTCACGCTTCTCTACGGCGCGGGATTGCGCATCTCCGAAGCACTCGCGCTCGACGACGAGGCGGTCGAACGCATGACAAGCGAATCTCCCCGCACCTTGCGTATCCACGGCAAAGGCAACAAGGTGCGCCTCGTCCCCGTCCTGCCTCGCGTGCACGACGCTTTACAAGACTACCGAAGACAACGCCCTGCCAACGCATCCGACAACGCATCCGTCAACCCCCGCAACACCGAGAAACCCTACGCTAGTGCCTTCTTTCGCGGGTTGCGCGGCGCAAGGTTGCATCCGCGCGTCGTACAAAAACGCATGCGCGTGCTACGCCAACAGCTCGGCTTGCCGCAAAGCGCTACGCCACACGCGC
>JABAAA010000114.1 GCA_014239005.1 Alphaproteobacteria bacterium
CAGCAGGAAAATTCCCTACAAGAGATGAACAAATTGCACTAGAAGAACAATATCAATCAGAACAATTTCGTGGCATGGTTGCAGAAGCACTCTCACAGAAAAAGACTGTGGACAATTCTTTCACTCCAGCATGGAACACACTACACACCAAACACGGTGGACTTGGTGCAGCAGGAGCAGCAGACACTCTATTCCAAACAGCATACGAATTAGTAAGACGTATCAACTATCTTCGCTTTGAAGCACGCAGGTCTTATTACCTACCAGCATTCCAAGCACACAACATATGCAATACAGAGACCGTTTCCAAATTCAACTTTGATGGATTTACACAACCAAAACTATTGAATGGACAGCCACACCTTGGTGACGAAGAGAAACCAGATGTAGTTAGACCAGAGTTTGAGACCTACAACGTACAACTATTCGCAGACAGTTTTAGATGGGAGACAACTCTCCGAGAGAAATCTGACTCCTACATGGACATCAACGAGTCTATTCAGCGTCAAGTCCCAGGAATATTTGCCTCTATGCTAAATCAGCGTATCCTTCCAATCTTCAAAGCTACAACCGCAGAGACTGCACTGAAAGCTTGGGACACTCGTAATACCGATATTGGTTACTTTGCAAATGATGCAGGTGAAGCCTTTGAGACTGGAGAGGTAAAACTAGAGACCTTTGATGGACCTCTTGTTGCTCTTGGAAATAGACACATGATTCGTCTATATATGAAGAACAGACAAGGTATAAACGTCACAACACCAAAGTCAACAGCTCCAGCCGATGCACGCACGGGCACACTAGCAGACAACCCACAGGTTACATATCACATTGACAATCATGTCGTGGACTATTTCATGCTGGTCAAGAGAGACCACTATGTTAAACTCCTAGAGGGCGTGAAATTAGACTTTGCATACCGTGACGAGATGACTCCTGGAAACATGGAGGGTCGTGTAAGATTTGCGTACAACAACGTTGTACCGATGATACAAGACGCAGGTCTCCGATACACTGGCTACTCTGCCTAAACTAAAGTTTAACGTTTATATTGTACCTATCTGGGTATAAGACGATGCCTGCTAAACAGAAACCAACAACCTTGAGACCAGACCAATCCGATGGTAAAAAGGTAAAGCCAAAGAAAGTAGTAGAGACTAAAGGTATCATAGAAAACGCAGCCAAAGTTGGACTAGCAGCCTTTGAAAAAGAAAACCCAGAATTTTCACAGTATCTTAATCTGCAACTTGGCATGGGCACAGTACCTCCAACTGCTCGTCAAGAGTTCCGTAAGAGTGAAATCAAATATCGCAAATTCCTTAATCGTTATGAAATTTGGCTTAAACAAAACAAGCCACTACCAAAACAAGCTCCACAACATGTTGGAGTAATTGAAGTAGGAGAAGTTTACACTCGTGTTATACAGGGTGGCAAAGAATACATGCGAATACTATTTCATGGCACTGGTCGTTATGAGGGTGTTGAGACTGTCAATGATTATGCCAAAATCACCAATCCAAACACTGGAGAACAGGAAGAGACCGACCAAGTTGTTGGAGTGCACCGTGACGATTTAGCTCTAGAGTACAACAAAGAATACTTTGAAGATAAAATTGATGAATCTAATCGTCTTCTGCCAAAAAATGTCAGACCACAATACTATCTCTCTATTGATGGCATACCAATCAATGCTAGTGAAGAACTTGTAAGACAGACAAAGACTGACCTATTAGCTCATTACAAGGAATATATCAGTAAGTCAAAATGACCGAAAAATATATTCCTCCAACATATCTCTCTTGGGACACATTACTTGCCAAACGTGGCGTAACTGACAAGGAATTAAACGAGAAGAACAGGATGGCATTCAAACGTTTTCTAAATGAAGCCAACAAAGAAGTAGATTTGGTCTCTACACCATATACTTCTGACCGACCGTTTAAAGAAGAGACACAAGAATACATTTTTGCACAAGACTTGGCATTCATGATTTGGCTGGTAAAGAAAGAAGTCTTTGACCAAGCAGATGTGCAACTCATAGGTGAAAAGCGTAAGAGTATGGAAATGCTGCGTAAGGACTTTATCATGCTCCTAAAATCTAGACCTACTGAAAACCCACGTTCTCGTCTTGCAGTAAGTGGTGTGGACTATGGTCTAAAAGGACTAGAGAATCCTCTAGATTATAGTGATGCTGCGGATAGTCGCTTTGAGACGTGGAAGCAAAGATAAAGAATAAACTAAAGTTTATATTAACCTCTCCCTATTGTAAAGTATGAACATTGAAACTGACGTCCTCGTAAATATGACAGAAAACCAATACGAGAGACATCTAGATATGGTTGAAAACACCATCAAAGCAAAACACGAGGAAGAGACAGGTTGTCACTGCGGAGCCGTTTTAGATGGCAGAGACTGTATGTGCTTTGAGGGGGCAGAAAACTTTTGCTTCGTGTGTGAGCATGACACATGTCGCTGCACCTGCAAAAAATGTGCAGAATGCGGTAATGAAGCAAAATACAACTGTCGCTGCTAATCCCAATTTTTTAATCTTTTTATATGTCCTCTCTTTGTAGAGACTATGGCACTCTCTAACGAGGACCTCGTATTGGTCTATACTGGTGGAGTTAATAATTCTGTTGGCAATGACAGTTTAGGGGGGGTATTTTCATCTCATTCACCTCCGCAGACAAGAACAACAATCCTTGAAAATCTATTTCGTGAGATATTGGGAGTTGAATCTTCTCCTGGAATTACACTATATCGTATCATCGGATTAAAAAACAAAAATACAACCACACGAGCAATACGCACAAAGGTAAGCTTTGAAGCTTCTCCAATTCCTATTGAGATACAAGACCCAGAAAACCCAGATGCAGTAAATGATGTGCCAGCAGTTACAAACTATGCAGATTATTATGCAATGGGCACATCAGAAATAGCAGGAGTTGAGCCTCAAATAATTGCAAGTGGTACAACCGAGCCAACAGGAGTGACTAATTGGGGCACCAGTTTAGATATTGGAACTCTAGATAAAGGAGAAAACATTGCTATCTATTTACGTTTCACTGTGCCAGCAGGTGCAGTTGCAAAAAATGTTGCCTCTTGCACAATCAGGAAAGAGGCAGATAGTCCACAATGACGCAATTTCAAATAGAGACAAATGGTAATTTAATTGCTGGCGACCATTACAGATGGTGTGCAGAATATAGTGAACATGAAACTGTCAATCCACCATATATTATATTATCTGATATTTTTACTGTTGAGGATAATCCATCTGCAATAATAAATGTTGAGATACCTGATGTTCATGGTGATGCTCCAGAATTGCCACTGGCACGAGCTGTTATACGAGTTGCACGTATTGGGTACGGGTCGGTACAAAGTGATGAATTAATTGTTAATCCAACATTCAGCGTTCAACCTTTGATACAAAATCCTGGAATAACATATGCTCCAACAGGTGCAGACCTTGATGAATATTTTGACTGGAGAAGAATAAATCCAAATGATACATTAGGTGCAATCATACAAATTAAAAAAGATATGTTTGATGCTGCAAAAAGTGTAGAAGAGAACATACAATTTAATGTTAATCTATTTGTAGAGTATGATTATTCACTACCAAAATTTCTCTTTTACCTTGGCGGTCCAGTCAAGCCCAAGACAATAATAATAGAATTTGCAGATAACAAACTTGGATTAAATTATAATCTTGAAGCATTGCCTACAACTTCTTCAATATCTGGCACTGCGTATGCTCATCACCCCGTCTCATATACTGATGACATTACAATCGGACACAAAAAAATACCAATTAGTAAAATAGCTCCAAGAACCGCACAGTATAGTATAGCCAAAAATGCACATGAGCATACAACATTTCCCTCCGACCTACATTATTATCTGTTACAACTAATCTCGTCAGGAATAAATAATCTTCCAGCCCCACAAAAAATCATAATCACAGAGTATATTACCAGTGGACCAGATGTGGCAAAACCATATTATAAAAAAGTTGGTGAGTTGCGACCACCTATTATCACACGAACTATTGATGGAGATGATGCCATATGCACGTTTGTGGATAATACAGTAGATTCCGTCCTACAAGATGGCAAAACATACTATATCGGCATTGCAGATGGCACATTGCCACAACTATCAGGTCCTATCCTATATGATACGAGTAAAACGGCAGGGCATGGTGGCATTGAATTAGGAACGTTTAGAGATCAAGATAACGACTTTATCACATTCAGGTTGCATAGGGATTATCATAATCTAGATGCAGATGATAATACAAAAAATATTATAAACCATATAAAATCGGGCAGTGGTACATTACCGATAGGGACTATTATAGATATTTTAAACAAGCCAGATGCTGACGGTAATGCAACACATTTTGAGACACTTATCCTCCAATC
>JABAAA010000115.1 GCA_014239005.1 Alphaproteobacteria bacterium
AGGCTCGCTCAAAGATTTCCAACACTTCTGTAAAGAACAGCACCACCACCTGCTCGATATCTCCGTCTTCGTCAAACTGCGCCACAGCGCATGGTGGAAAGCACCCTTGATCTCCAGCTGCCTCGCCTCCGTCCTCGATACATGGCTCTTCTTCGCCCTCGCCTTCGCTGCCAGCGACATCGCGTGGCACAAACTCGCGCTCGGAGACCTCGCCGTCAAACTCTGCTTCGCTCTTTGCCTCCTCCTACCCTTCCGCTTGGCGATCAGAATGAAACAGAAAAAGATCGCCCGACAAACCCCTTGATCCGATTCGACGACTTCCTGCTCCCCAAGGCGCGAATCGCAACGCGTCCGAAAGAACCACGCGAACAGGCAAACCTGCTCGCGTGTGTCGAAGGCGAGCCACAAAACACGCGCATCCAAAATCCGCGCGTCCAAAACCCGTGCATCCAAAATCCGCGCATCCAAGACTTGCGCGTTCAAGACCTCCCCTCCCTTCTCAAACAAGGCGATGTCCTTGTCGCCAACGATACGAAAGTCCTGCCGGCAAGGCTCTCCGCAAAACTCGTAGCAGAACAAAAAAACTCCAATAGCGAAGCTGCTCTCGACTCGACACCTCTTGAAGTCACGCCTCTTGAAGTCACGCCTCTTGAAGTGACTCTTGCCGAAAAAGTCGCGCCGAATGTGTTTCGCGCCTTCGTCAAAGGCAAGCTAAGAGACCATCGAGATCATTCCCGTTTGCAATTCGGCTCTGACGCCCACCCCTTCTTCGCACGCATGGAAGCACGCGACAGCGACGGCTTGCTACGCCTGAAGTTCGAAAACCTCTCGGAAGAAGAGCTTTACGACCGACTGGAGAGCGCAGGCGCGATGCCCCTCCCCCCCTACCTGAAACGTCGTTCCGACGCCCAAGACAAGCACGACTACCAAACCTTGTTTGCCCGACATCGCGGCGCCTTCGCAGCCCCTACGGCAGGCAGGCACCTCACGCCGTCTTTGATCGCAGCGCTGAAGCGCAAAGGCATCGAAACCCTGTTCGTCACCTTGCATGTCTCCTTCGGCAGCTTTCGCCCCGTGCGCGATGACGCGCGCACACCGCCGCGCATGGCACGCGAAGCTTTCGCCGTATCGAAGGAAGTGGCGGCGCGAATCCAAACTTGCCGACAAGGCGGCGGACGCGTGCTTGCCGTCGGCACGACTGTCGTGCGGGCATTGGAGACAGCAGCTCTTTATGGCGACGATGCGGGCGGCGCGTTTTGTGGCGAGACCTCTCTGTTCATCGGCGAAGGGTTTCGGTTTCAAAGTTGCGATCTGTTGCTGACCAACTTTCATCAGGCGCGCGCAACGCCCTTGTTGCTAACTTGCGCCTTTGCCAGCGAAGAAACAGTCCGACGCGCCTACGCGCACGCGCGTGCGTGTGAGCGCTATCGTTTCTTTTCCTACGGCGACGTTTGCCTGTTCGCGCGCAGGAAGTGAGGCTCTTCGGATGACGCAAGGTTTTTCTTTCTCGCAGGACGCCTGCGACGGTGCGGCGCGCGCATGCACTTACAGCACGCCGCACGGAGTGATTCGCACGCCGTGCTTCATGCCTGTCGGCACGCAAGGGTGCGTCAAGGGCGTCTTTCCGCAGACGTTGGCAGCAAGCGGAGCGTCGGTCGTGCTTGCCAACACCTACCACCTTCTGTTGCGCCCTAGGCTGGAGGTCTTGGAACGCATCGGCGGCGTGCGCGCTTTCATGCGCTGGCAGGGCGCGCTTCTCACCGATTCGGGAGGATTTCAAGCCCTGTCGCTCCAAGACCTCGTCAAGGTAGAGGAAGGGGGAATCGTCTTTCGTTCCCACATCGACGGCACAACATTGCACCTGACCCCCGAACTCGCCATGCACGCACAACGCAGCTTCGATTCCACCATCGCCATGGCGCTCGACGAATGCGTGCCTTCCACCTCCTCCGTCGAGCGATTGCGCACCGCCGTCGAGCGCTCGGCGCTGTGGGCAGAACGCTCGATCGCACACTGGCGCAAAGAAAACATCGAAGGCAAAGAACGCGCACTCTTCGGGATCATTCAGGGCGGCTTGAACCTCGCGCTCAGACGCTTGTCGATAGAGCGCACGCTCGCGCTCGGCTTCGACGGCTACGCGCTAGGAGGATTCGCCGTCGGCGAAAACGCCCCACAACGCAACGCCATGCTGGAACGCGTCGCCCCGATGCTACCCGCAAACCAGCCGCGATACCTGATGGGCGTGGGAAAACCACGCGACCTTGTCGAATCCGTCGCCTGCGGCATCGACCTCTTCGATTGCGTCGTCCCCACGCGCAGCGGACGCACAGGACAGGCCTTCTGCTTTGCCGACGAGGACACCGACACCACCCGCCTTGCCACGCGTAACCTCCGCAACGCGCGCTACAAGAACGATGTGCAACCGCTGGAGCAAACCTGTCCTTGCCCTTGTTGCGAGCAAGGATTCTCGCGTGCCTACTTGCATCATCTCGTCAAGGCGGGCGAGATGATGGCGAGCATGCTATTGAGCGCGCACAACCTCTTCTTCTATCAGCGACTCATGACGCGCACGCGCGAGGCTGTCTGCGAGCAGCGATTCGCGAAATTTTTCGACAGCGTCCGAGAACAACATGACGACGGACACAACCCAGACGCCTGAGACCGCCGCCTCAAAACAGGCGACAAGAGAAGAGGCAGCGCTTTGTGCGCGTGCACGTGCCTTGGGGTTTTCCTGTTGCGGAATCAGCGCGCCTCGATTGGAAGAGATGGCGCAAGCGCGCTTGCATGCCTTCGTCGCAGAAGGACAGCACGGCACGATGGCGTGGTTTGCACGAAGACTGGAAGAGCGGCTGGATCCCAAAAAGCTGTGGAGCGAGGCGCGCTCGGCAATCGTGCTGGGGATCGATTGCACTCCCGAAGGCGATGCTCGCAAGGCATGGCAGCGCAGGCTTGCCGACAAGGGACTGGCGCATGTCGCTACCTATGCGTTGGGCGAGGATTATCATGAGGTCGTCAAAAAACGCTTGAAAACTTTCGCACGATGGCTGTGCATCGAGTACGACACGCAAGCGAAGGTGTTCGTCGATACAGCCCCGTTGAGCGAAAAGAGCCTCGCAGCACAAGCAGGGGTAGGATGGATAGGCAAAAACACGCAGCTGGTCTCGCGCACCCACGGCTGCTGGCTGTTGCTGGGGGTGGTGCTGACGGCGCGCATGTTCCAGCCAACATCGCCGTCTTACGTTCCTCCTCTTGCACGCTCCTCGTCGCCTCCCTCGTCGCCTCCCTCGCCGCTTCCTTCGCCGCGTGAGGTCGGACGTTGTGGCAGCTGTCGGCGTTGTTTGGAAGTTTGTCCGACCAAGGCTTTTCCGCGTCCCTATGCGTTGGACGCGCGACGTTGTCTTTCATACTTGACGATCGAGCATCGGGGGGTGATCCCTCGTGAGTTTCGCGTGGCAGTGGGCAACCGCGTGTTCGGTTGCGACGATTGTCTGGCGGTCTGCCCGTGGAACAAGTTTGCCCGTGCTGCCCAAGAGCTTGAAAAAGATCTTGAAAAGGAGATTGAAAAAGAGATTGAAGAGGAAATTGAAGAGGCGACGCAAGAAGAAGTTGGAAAGGCAGAGGAGGATTCGATGGCGGTAGTCTTGCGTTCTCGCGCCGATTTGGGAACGGGCAGGATTGCCGCGTGGCTGCGTTTGGAAGACGGGGAGTTTCGTCGGTTGTTTCGGAAGACCGTCGTGAAACGTTTGGGGATCGCGCGGTTTCGGCGCAATCTGTTGGTGGCTGCGGGCAACAGCGAGGACGCGACGTTACTGCCCTTGGCGGAGGAATTGCTGGCGGACGAGGACGGAGTCGTTCGCGCGAGCGCGCTGTGGGCGGTATGGCGACTGGGCGGGCGAGCGCGAGTGCGCGAGCTGGCGGCGGAGTATTTGGACGGAGAGGAAGACGAGACGGTGCGCGAGGAATGGGCGTGGTGCTGCGAGAGAGACTTTCTTGCGCCGCAAGAAAAAGCGACTTGCTAGCTCTCTTCTCGTCGCCCCTTGACAGCTTCATCCCCCCTTGCTACCCTTCCATTCATGTCCGTCTCCTCGACCACCCACGCCACGAAGAAATACGCCGAAGCTGCGTCGTCGCAGCTGGAGGCGCAAGCCATGCCTTCCTTCGATACCCTCTCCTACGCCAAAGTGTTGCAACAAGGGGGCGTGCCGACCAAACAAGCCGAGGCGATGGCGACAGCTCTCTTGCAATACCTCAAAAACGAGGTCGCAACGAAGAACGACACCATCTTGCTACAAAGCGATCTACAAAGCGATATTGCTTCGTTCAAAAGCGAAATCGCTTTGATTAGAGTCGAGCTAAAATATATTCGTTGGGGTGTCAGTATCTTATTTT
>JABAAA010000116.1 GCA_014239005.1 Alphaproteobacteria bacterium
TCTATGTCAGGAAAGGCGTGCCGAAAGACCGCGTCAGGTTCTTGCAAGACGCCTGCAAAGCTGCCTTCTCCGAAAAGACCTACGCAGCCTTCAACAGGAAGAAATACATGCACCTGATCGATTCGTACCGCGATCGCGCAGGATCGGTGAAACTCATCAAGAACGCCGTCAAGATCTACCGCAAGGTCTACAAAGACCTCGGCATCTAGATCTCGGCATCTACCAATAGGCTTTTGGAACTTGTCCCCTCGTGACAAATCACGAGGGGACAATTCCTTAGCATGCTTCCGAGCTAACAACACTTGCGTCGCGTTTTGCTCCGCCTCACCCCGCCCCCCCTGCTGATTCCCCTGCTGACATGGGGCGGCTGGTGCTTGCTCGTTCTACTGCTGTGGCAGCAGACCGACCACTTCGCTCAACCCATGAGCGATTTCCTGTTCGGCGCCGACGGATGGCCGAAAGTGGTGTTGTTGCTGCTGTTACTAGGGGCGAGTGCGCAAACGATAGACGACCTGCTGAAACAGCGTGCATCCACAAGCTCCGCAAGCAAGGGGCAGCAAGGCACAAAGACAAAGACGACTCGTCCAACAACGGACGCAAAGAAGAACGCTCCGTCCGCGCGGCACGCGATGTCTCGCTATCAGGTTGTGGCGATCTTCTGCCTGCCGCTGGTCTATGTCTTTCTGATGCGCAGACTCGGCTTTTTCCTTGCCACCCCTCTGTTCATTTTCGCCTACCTTTGGACGCTGGAAGTGCGCCGCTGGCAAGTCCTCGTCGCCGTCACGCTCATCGTGTTCGCCGTTGTGCTACTCGTCTTCGTACGCTTCTTCTATGTCGCCCTGCCCGTAGGATCGTGGGAGTGGGCCTATGCCATCAACAATGCCATCGTCGCCCTCGTGCGCTTAGGGCTGTAGCGGGCTGTAACAAGAGGATTTGTCGTCGTGGAAGATTTTCTCATCGGTAGCCTCGCGCTGTTCGGCAACGGCTACACCCTGACGCTGTTCTTTGCAGCCCTGCTGGGCGGCATGCTGTTCGGCGCGATTCCGGGCGTCAACATGCTGACGTTGGGTGCGGTCATCCTGCCCTTCACCGTTGCGATGGAGCCCACGCATGCGATCATGGTTTTTGCGGTCATCTATTGTTCGGGCGTCTTCGGAGGAGCGATCACGGCGATTCTGTTCAACATTCCTGGCGCGCCTGAGAATGCTCCGACCTGCTTCGACGGCTATCCGATGACGCAGCAAGGACGCGCGGGCAAGGCGATCGGTGCTGCGGTCGCTTTCTCTGCGCTGGGCGGCATCGTTTCTGCCGTCGTGATGATGGTTGCGACCCACCCGATCGCCGAATGGGCGATCACCGCTTTCGGTCCGCCCGAGATCTTCGCGCTCATCGTCTTCGGACTTGTCGTGACCGCGTCCTTGGGCGCGAAAACGCTTTGGAAGGGATGGCTTTCCATCTTCATCGGACTGCTGCTCGCGACCGTCGGCACGGATCCCGTCGGCGGCATCCCGCGCTTCAGCACTTGGACGTTGTTCGGCGAGCCCCTGCTAGGGCAGTACGCCTCCTACTACCTATCGGCGGGAATCCACTTTATTCCCGTCATTCTCGGCTTCTTCGCGATCGCAGAGGTGCTGACGCAAGCGCAACATATCGCCAAAGGGATACGGAAACGACCGAAAGCTTCTGTACAGTTTCCTTCGCTGCAAGAATTTTGGCAGGTCAGGATCACGGCGTTGCGCTCGATCTTGCTCGGCATCTTCGCGGGCATTCTGCCGGGAATCGGAGCCACCCTCGCCGCCTTCTTGGGCTACGCGCAAGCGGTGAAGTGGTCGAAGCATCCGAAAGAGTTCGGCACGGGCAAGCTGGAAGGCGTGGTTGCTTCCGAGACCGCCAACAACGCCGCCACAGGAGCTGCCATGATTCCCTTGCTCGCGCTCGGATTGCCCGGCGGCGCGCTCACCGCCATGATGCTCGGCGTCTTCCAAATCCACGGACTGGACCCGGGACCGCTGATTTTTGTCCATTCGAAAGACCTTGTGTGGATCACCTTCGCCGCCATGTTTTGGGCAAATGTCGCCATCCTCTTCCTCGGATGGCTGCAAACAAAGACCGTCGTCCATATCCTGCGCGTGCCTTTTCGCATGCTTGCTCCCGCCATCTTCCTGCTCGCCGTCGTCGGCGCCTTCGCGCTCAGGAACTCGCTCACCGATGTTTGGGTCATGCTGATCGCGGGCATCGCGGGTTATTTCCTGCGTAAGACGGGATTCTCGCCGGCGGGAATCGTGCTCGGGCTCATTCTCGGCAAGCTCGGCGAATCAGCCTTTGCCAAATCCATGCAGCTCTTCCAATACAACTTCGGCGAGTTCGCAAGCCGCCCGCTCGCCCTGATTCTTATCTTGCTCGCGCTCGCCACCATCGTCTCTTCCGTCGTTGCAGAGCTGCGCAAAAAAGCCTGACCAAAAAAACCTGACCAAAAAAACCTGACTTGGATCGCTGAGTGCGCCATGCCCGCAACCCAAAACGTTGCCGCCATCGTCGAGCGAGCGCGACATGCACAACGCGCCTTTGAACGCAACGCACGAGAAGAACATGACGCTGCCGCCGCGCGTGGCATCTCCGACGCGCAGCCCGCGCTGTTCGACCGAGCCGCGCAAGCGGTCGCGTGGGCGCTGTTGCATCCCGATCGCAATCGCGCCTTGGCGACGTTGGCGGTTGCGACGACGGGGCTTGGCAGTGTCGAGGACAAGATCGCGAAGAATCACCGCAAGACGCTGGGACTGATGCGCGACTTGAAGGGGGTGGTCGCCTACGGCAGGATGAGCGAAAAGGAGAGTTGCGAGCAGGAAGGCATCGCCGTTGTGTTGCGACCGAAAGGGGTTGTGGCTGCGATTGTGCCTTCGACGAATCCTTTGGCGACGCCTACAAACAACGCGATCAACGCGCTCAAGACGGGCAACGCGATCGTATTTGCCCCGTCTCCGAAGGGTGCGCGCGCGCTGGAAGAGCTTCTGCGTTGCATCCATGCGGAGTTCGACAAGGCGGGATTGTCTCGTGATTTGGTGAGCATGCTACCTGTGCCGCCCTCGAAGGAACAGACGGGAGAATTGTTGCGTCTTGTCGACTTTGTCGTTGCGACGGGCTCGCAGAACAATGTGCGCGCCGCTACTGCCTGTGGCACGCAAGCGATCGGCGTGGGGGTCGGCAATGTTCCTGTCATCGTCGACGAGACGGCGGACTTGGAGCATGCTGCGCGCTCGATCGCACGTTCCAAGTGCTTCGACAACGCCACCTCCTGTTCTGCAGAGAATGCGCTGGTCGTGCTTTCTTCGGTGCGCGCGGCGTTTCTCGACGCGCTTGCGCACGAGGGGGGGTGGTTGCTAGACGAGGAGCAAGTGCGACACCTGACGGCGACGCATTGGCGAGAGGGAAAGGTGCAGCAAACGCTGCTCGCGCAAGACATCGAAGTGGTCTTGCAGAGGCTGGGGTGGTCGGCGCTCGCTCCGCAAGGGACGCGTTTTCTGATCGCTCCTGACAAGATTGCTCATGACAAGATTACTCATGGCGCGCAAGCAGCATCTCCTTTGTCAGGAGAAAAGATGGCGGTGTTTCTTGCGCTCTACAATGCAGCCGACTTCGACGCAGCCCTAGAGACGGCGCGAAGCATTCTAGAATATCAAGGTGCCGGACATTCGGTCGGGCTGCATTCTGCGGATGCGGATCGAGCGTTGCAACTCGCCTACGCGCTACCCGCCTGTCGTGTGATCGTCAACCAGCCGCACGCGGTTGCGACGGGCGGCGACTTTCACAACCGCCTGCCCTTTTCGCTCTCGATGGGCTGTGGCTCGTGGGGGCGGAACGCGATCGACGAGAACTTGCACTGGCGTCACTTTGTCAATCGCGTGAAGGTCGTGCACCCCGTCGCCAGTCGAGAACCCTGCCTCGACGATATCTTCGCAGACTATTGGTCGCAAGTCGGCAAGGAAGCAAACATGCGCGCAATCCCGAAGGCACGATGACCACCCCAGCAGCGACGATCGCTTCGATAGTGGAGAGGCACGCACACGAGCGCGGCGATGCGGTTTGGCTGTTCGATCCCGATTCCAAGGTGCAGATTTCTTGGGCTACGCTGTTGCGCGCTTGCCGCGAGGTGGCAGAGCAGCTAGCGCGGCGCGGCGTGAAGGGGGGGACATCGGTTGCCATCGCCTGTCCGAACGGAGCGGCGGCGGCACTCGCGTTTTTGGGGGTGACCTACGGAGGATATCGTGCGACGCCGCTGAACTTGGTCGCGGGACGTCGCGCCATGCGCTACATGCTGGAGCATTCGCGCGCACCCCTGTTGCTGTCTC
>JABAAA010000117.1:0-2099 GCA_014239005.1 Alphaproteobacteria bacterium
AGGACGAGCAAAACCTTGCGTGCGCACAGGCTTGCGACATCGACGACATGTTCGAGCATGGAGCGTCGCGCGACCTTGCACCACACCTTCGGCAGGTGTGCGTGCATGCGCGAGCCTTTGCCGGCGGCGAAGACGACGGCGAGATCGACGGTCAGATCAGAGGACACGCAAAAAGGATTGAAGCGGTCATGTTGTTCTTTGCGTCGTTCTTGTTTTGGGTTGTTCTTGTTGAAAGTCGAAGGGGTGGCAGATGGGACTTGAACCCACGACCTCCTGGACCACAACCAGGCGCTCTAACCAACTGAGCTACAGCCACCGCACGAGGATTGACACACTTGTCTATCTCTTCTCTTATGGCAAGACGCGCTGTTCGTCAAGCCCTGCCCAAAAGAGACGGAAGAGAGACGGAGGAGAGACGGAGGAGAAAGGGAGAGGAAAAGCCCGAAACGAGAAAAAAAGCAATGGGATCATCACAAAAAAGTGATTTGCCCGTGAACGCAGAATCTAACATAGTTGCTCTCGGATGATTCGGGGAGCAGGGTAACTTCTCTGAGGAGGAGAATTATGGCTTACATGGCAATACAACACAAACACGAACATGTGCTGCTGAGTCTTTTTATGGTTGTGCTTTTTTTGGTGGCAACCGCGTTCGGCAGCTTTGCCATCATGGGGGTCGTCTCGCCGTCGACCCATCGCAGTCAAGGACAGATCGACCTTCCTTATTCGAAGCGCGAGGTTTGGCAGGCGTTGCTTGATGTGGAATCGCGCAGCAAGTTTCAACAGGACTGGACGCTTGTGCAAGTCGAGACGCGCGATCATGACGGTGCGCTACGCTGGTCGGCGAATACGGGCTACGGCAAGCTATGCCAGTTCGAACGTGTGGCGACGCAATCGCCTTCGCGTGTCATCTTCGAAGAGTTCTCGTTTGAGCGCAAAAGCCGCACGAGGACAGAGTTTCGTCTGGAATCGCTCGGCAACAGCCGTACGAAGGTTGTGGCGACCCAAACGCGCGAGACCGAGCGCTGGTTCGACCGTAGTCTGTTAGTTTTGCACGGCATGAACCACGGCCTGCAAAACACCCTCGGCTATTTGAAAACTTACTTCAACGCAACCTCTTAAGCGTCAGAGGCAGGAGCGGGGGGAGGTGCGGGGCGGGGTGACATTTGCCGCGCGAGCAGTTGCTCTTCCCAAGCGAGTGCGGAGGCGATGATCGTCTGCAAGGGATTGGGAACGGGGGTCCAGTCGGGAAACAGGTGTCTCAGCCTGCTGTTGTCTGCGACTAACCTGACGGGATCGCCTTTGCGCGGTGGACTCGCGACGGTGGGTAGCGAGCGTCTTGAGACCTGCTCGGCGCAAGCCACCATCGAGAGGACGGAAGCGCCTTGCCCGTAGCCGCAGTTGAACAGCAGCGGTGCAGGATCGACTTCGAGACGGCGGTAGGCGCGCACATGCAGATCGACCAAATCGCGCACATGGATGTAATCGCGCACGCAGCTGCCGTCGGGCGTCGTCAGGTTGGTGCCAAAGACGTGCAGATGCGGCTGTTGTCCTGTCAGCGTTTGCACGATGCGTTTCACCAGATGCGTCGTGCTTTTGCCTTGCTGTCCTGTGCGAAGGCTTTGGTCTGCGCCTGCGACATTGAAATAGCGCAAGATCGCCGTGCGCAGCGGACGGTGGTGCGAGGAGCTTGCTGCTTGGACATCCAAGATGATCTTTTCGGAAAAGAGCTTCGACTGCCCGTAAGGATTGATCGGCAGTAGCGGCGACGTTTCGCTAACCACGCCTGTCGCAGGAATGCCGTAGACAGCGGCCGTAGAGGAAAAGACAAGCTTGTCGATCGAACGACGACGCATCTCGCCCAGCAGACGCAAGGTGGCGTAGCTGTTGCGACTGTAATAGGTCAGGGGGCGTTCCAGCGATTCAGGCACGACCACGGCACCGGCGAAGTGCAGCACGCCTGCGGGAGAGACGGCATCGAAGGTTTGTTTCAAAAAGACGGGGTCGCGCAAATCGCCTGGGTAGAAGTCTATGCGGGCGGGCAGCGGATTGTGCGCGATATTCGATAGGTCGTCGATCACCGAAACCTCGTAGCCCGCGTC
>JABAAA010000117.1:2109-4307 GCA_014239005.1 Alphaproteobacteria bacterium
GCGGGCTACATCGGAAGCCACGCCGCGCTCGCCTTCCTGGACGCGTTCTGACGACATGGAGGCTCGACGGGCAAGAAAACAGAGAGGGGAACAGGGAGGAGAGGACAAAGCGCAGAGGCTCTGTACCTTACAACGCCCCAATGTCGGCGAGGCGAGATTGCGCTATGGGATGCAAATAAAAAGGCTAGAATGGAAGGCATGATGGAAGAGATGACGAGAGAGACAATGAAAGAGATAGCGAAAGAGATAGCGAAAGAGGTCTTGGCATTCTTGTCTACTTTAGGATCGACCTTGCCAGGGTTGATCTTGGAAGGCAGTGTCGCCCTGAAGGAGCTTCTCCTGCGCGCGGCGAACATGCTCTTGCCGAACTTCAAGACCAGCCTTGTCGAGATGAGCCTGCTTGGCGGGGTGTTGTTCTGTTCGTATGTTGTCGGCAAGATTTTGCAACAACGTTTGAGGCCTATCGTAAGGCGTCAGAAAGATTTTTTCAACAAGGCACTCTTTCTGCGCTGTTTCAAGATCGTTCCTGCGTTGGTCATGACCTTGTCGTTGTCGTTGCTGCGTCCTTTCGCGGCAAAGGTGTTGGGGACAGAGAGCCAAGTGTTGTTTTACGCGCAGAATTTGCTGTTCGCTTGGATCATCGCGCATGTATTTTTGCTCATGTTTCGCCGTGCGATGGCGTTGTGGCTGATTCTGTTGTTTGTCTTGCCTGTGGCGATGTTACTGAACTACGAGCTGTTGGACGATGTCGTGCGTCTGTTGGACGGATGGACTTTTCACTTCGGCAATGTCGAGGTGTCCTTTTATCGCATTATGAAATCGTTGGTGATTGCCGTCTTTCTGTTTTGGGTGGCGCAGAAAATTCTTCAAGCCGTCGAGGATAGCGTCGCGCGCGCCAGTTTCATTCGTCCTTCGTTGCGTTCGTTGGCGGTGAAGTTTTTCCAAATTTTTCTTTATGTCATTTTCGCGCTGTGGCTTTTGAACATTCTCGGCGTGCCTCTGACTTCGCTGACGATCTTCAGCGGAGCGGTCGGAATCGGGATCGGGTTTGGCATTCAGCGGATTGCCGCCAATTTGATCAGTGGCATCATCATGCTGATGGAGGAGACTTTAAAGCCCGACGACATCGTCGAGTTGGAGGACGGCAGCTGGGGCGCGATCAAAAAGACGCAGGCGCGTTACACCTTGGTCGAGACCTTTGACGGAAAGGAGATTTTCATTCCCAACGAAGAATTTATTTCCAAGCGGGTGATCAACTGGACTTATTCGCACAAACGGGCGCGGTGGATCATTCGTATCGGGGTTGCTTACGACAGCGACCTGACCTTAGCGCAGAGGTTGATGTTGGAGGCGGCAAGCGAGCATGCGGGAATCGCGAAGGATCCTCCGCCTTTTTGTTTTCTCACGGATTTTGGCGACAGTGCCGTTCATTTCGAGTTGCGCATATGGTTTGAGCGCATCGACTTGAACATTTTCCAGCCACGCAGCGAGTTGTTGTTTGCAATTTGGCACAAGTTTCGGGAGGCGGGCATTGAGTTTCCCTATCCGCAACAGGATGTGCATATCCGCACAATGCCAAAGGAAAGGGAAAAGGAAAAGACAAAAACAGAGGCGGAGACAGAGACATGGACGGCAGAGACAGAGACGTGGACGAACGAGCAAAAAGGAAGCGGATAAAAAGACGCGACAACCCTCTCCTAATAGTTACACACCAAAGTTACACGCCTTTTTGTCTCTAAAAGTTTTGTTTCCGCTCTCGCTCTAAGCGTGCGCGCTCTGCCAGCCCGCCGGGTCTTCCAAGAACGCCCGCACCTCTTCGGCAACCCGTTGAGATTCCAACAAACCCCGCTCCTCCGCAACCCTCAAAGCATCCCGCCAAGTCGCCAAAGCGTGCAACTTGATCCCCTTCTCTTGCAACAGCTTCGCCGCCTCAGGAAAAATATCGTAGTAAAATACGACGAACGCATCGCCACATTCCGCGCCTGCTTCGCGCAACGCCTCCACGAAAGAGATTTTGCTCTTGCCGTCGGTCGCGTGGTCTTCGACCAACAACACCCGAGGCTTTTTGCCCGCACGCCCTTGCGGCATCACGCCCTCGATTCGCGCTCCCAGCCCGAACCCTTTGGGCTTTTTTCTTACATAAAGCATCGGTTTTTTTGTTTTCGCCGCAACCCATGCTGCGAAAGGGATGCCCGCCG
>JABAAA010000118.1 GCA_014239005.1 Alphaproteobacteria bacterium
AAATAGCAAATTTTGTCAATCGTCAGAGCTTCCACCAGAACTCTGCCAACATCTCACATTACGAGTGTAGACGACATACCCGCTTAAAAGTCAAATAAAATTATTTTCCTTTTCTTGTCATGCTACGCTCAGCTCTTAATTTGTTCCATGTTAAGAAGTTTGTTCCATGTTAAGAAGGCAGATGTCTGTTTCCAGACAATCAACGATAGAAGGATTTCGCGTGCCTTGGTCGGTACGTTTCTTCCTGCGTCGCAAAGACCCGCATGTTTTGTCTGCTTTTTTGAAAGTCTCCCGTCTGATCGAAAAACCGCCACAAAAGAAGTCTTCCACCACCCCCGCCACCCTTACCGCGGCGGACCGAGAGCTCGTCGATCGAATCTACGCAGGAGGAACTTTTCAGAACAAGGAGAGGGCTCGTTTGGGAGCTCTGTGGCCTCTAACCCCTCGAAGGAAACGAGGACGTCTCTACGCGATGGTTATGATCTCAGCAATGTTGCAAGAAGGGTCACCGGAAAAAAACGCGCTGTTGCTTTCAAAATTACTCCAGCTAGAAAAGGGATTTTGGAACAACACCTTGACAAAACTCGTCCAACAGCTTTCGCGATTGCTCCTGCAGACTTTTTTGTATGTCGCTCTCAAAACAGAGCTTCTTTCTTTTCTTTTTCATTCCAGAAGACTAGGAAAACTTCACAATTGGGTGCAGCTGCAGGAAAATAGAAAAAAAATGGAGGACGACTCGAAACAAAAACTTTTAAACGCCTTTTTGTCTCCTTTCCATAGGTTGATTGGAAGAGCCGTCACCCGATCGCATGCTTTTGCAATAGCTCATTACGCTTCTTTGAAAAATCCTGATTTACCCTATTACATAGGCGGTCACGGAGGATTGACGCATTCGGACTTAGGAGCCCTTGTCTTTTTAAAAAAAGAATTCGCTGTCAAATCGATAGTCGATGTCGGATGTGGCACAGGAGGGCAGGTCGACGCAGCGCGCAAAAACGGAATCGAAGCGTTCGGTGTCGAAGGCGACAGCAGTCTAAAATTCGACAAGCCTTGGTTCTTTATCCACGACTTTACCAAGGGACACTTTGCTTGCAAACGGCAATTCGATCTTGCTTGGTCTGTTGAGTTTCTCGAACATGTCGAAGAAAAGTATCAACCCTTTTATATGTCTCTTTTTCAGCGTGCCAAAATCGCCGTTTGCACAGCCGCACCACCAGGACGGAGTGGATATCATCATGTCAATTGCCGTGATCTAGCCTATTGGATCAAAACTTTTAAAAAATACGGATTTGCCTTCGATGCCAAAAACACCGAACAATTGAAAAAACACTCAAGCATGCACGCCGATTTGCTGAACGACAGAGGCATGCTGTTCGTCAAAACATAGCGCACATTCACAAAACCCTCACGGTTTTTCGTCGCTCAAAGCTTGCGGAAAAAAGCTGTAGGAAAGCGTGACCGTATCGAAAGTGTCCCATTCCTCGTGGTCGCGCAACGCAGGATCGAGAAAAAACACCACCTTCATCGAAACCTTCTCTTTCGGCTGCAAAGTTTGTTCGACAAAGCAGAAACACTCGATCTTGTGGAAATAGGCGCCCGCCTTCGAAGGCGTCACATTGTAGGTCGCAACGCCCGCAAGCACGCGCGACGACAAATTCTCCGCCGTGTAGAAAGTCTCGTAGAGCTCGCCAAAGGCAACCTCCATCTCGACCTGCGAAGGCGCGAATCGCCAGTCGAGACCATTAACATTGCCATCGAAACGCACACTGATCGTTTGCGCATCGCCGCGCTTCGTCAAACCGAACAGCCCCTGCAAACTGCTCTGTTGCGTCCTGCCGCCGAAGCCCGTCGTGCGACAAAAAAGATCGTACAGCGGAACAGAAGCAAAACTCAAAGCCAGCATGAGAGCGCCAAAAAGAAAAAATCTCAACGCAAGGCGACGGTTGCGCATACCTAGCCCTTTCTGCTTGTCTCTCGCTTGTTTGCCAAATCGCTTTGTCATCAATCGATTACAAATACTTGACGATCGACAAGACGTAGAGCACCCCGACGAACAACAACAGCAGAACTAACAAAGCTCTGTTCTTACGCCGCATGCTTTCCACCCAGCGCACGCGGTTGTCTTTTTTACTCGATCCCTCGTGTTTCATCAGTGTTTCCTCGCTTGTCAGATCGAAAACCAATGCCAACTCTGCTGCAGCGCAATATGGTCGACGATTCGCAAGGCGAACATCAGAATCATATAAACGATAGAAAAGCCGAACAAGGCTCCGGCAGAGCGCAACGAGGTTTCTTTTTTTCTGTTCATCAAGAGCGCGTAGAAGACGAAGCGCAACGAGAGCACAAAGGCGATGCCGCCGTAGATCCAGCTCGTGCCTCCTTGCCACGCGAAGGCGAGCGCGAGCGGCAAGAGCGTCAGGGAGTAGAGGAGGATTTGCTGTTTCGTCCTTTTTTCTCCGTAAACGACGGGCAGAACGGGCACCTGTGCGCGCTTGTAATCGTCGCGGCGCAAGAGTGCCAAGGCCCACGAATGTGGCGGCGTCCACAGGAAGATCAACGCACAGAGCAAGAAAGGATCAGCGAGACTTGCCTGCGACGAAGGAGAGGCGGCAAGCCATCCGATGAAGGGAGGAGCTGCTCCTGCTGCGCCTCCGATGACTGTGTTGAAGACGGTGCGCCGTTTCAGAAACATCGTGTAGAAGACAGAATAGAAAAGAATCGTGCACGCCAGCAACAGCGCCGCCCCCCACCCCCCCGCAAATCCCAAAAGGGCGAAAGCCAGCAGCGATAGGGTCATGGCGAAAACAAACGCATCGGAGGGAGCGATCGTTCCGCAAGCCACCGGTCTTGTGCGCGTTCGCAGCATGAGTCGGTCGATGTCGCGGTCGTACCACATGTTGAAGGCGGCAGCGCCTCCCGCGCCCATGGCAACGGCGAGCAACGCGATAATGTTCAAGACGATATGGCTGTTGCCGTCCGCCAGCACCATACCGCACAGCGCGGTGAAGGTCGTCAGCAAGACGATTCGCGGCTTAGTTAGCGCGAGAAAATCTTCGATCTCAGAGGGTCGATCGGCGGCGACGGGCAACCCTGCCGCTGCGTGCGCCTGAGAAGAACGGCGCGCCAAAGCCATTCGGTCCGTCCTTCAGGTCAGCGCGAGATGCGCGGCGGCGTCGAGAAGCTGTGGAACGGCGGCGGCGACGAGACTGTCCACTCCAGCGTGGTCGCGCCTTCTCCCCAGTAGTTGTTCGCAACCTTCTGCTTGCCGCGCGACAGAACGACGACGACCGTTGCGACGAAGAACAGCGTCGAGGTAGCAGAAAGATAGCTGCCGTAGGACGCGACCGCGTTCCACCCCGCGTAAGCTTCGTTGTAGTCGATGTAGCGGCGCGGCATGCCTGCCAGTCCCAAGAAGTGCATCGGGAAGAAGGTCACATTCACGCCGAGGAAGGTTGTCCAAAAATGCAGCTTGCCCGCCCACTCGGGAATAACGCAGCCGCTCATCTTGGTAAACCAATAGTAGAAGGCGCCGAAGACGGCGAACACAGAGCCAAGACTGAGAACATAGTGAAAGTGTCCGACGACATAGTAGGTATCGTGAAGTTGCACATCGACACCTCCGAGCGCGAGAACAACCCCCGTCACCCCTCCGATGGTGAAGAGCCCGATGAAGCCGAGCGCCCACAACATAGGCACGGAAAATCGAATCGATCCTCCCCACATAGTTGCGAGCCAGCTGAAAATCTTGATGCCCGTCGGCACGGCAATAATCATGGTGCCGATGCTGAAGTAGAGTTGGATTAAAAATCCCATGCCTACGGTGAACATATGATGCGCCCAAACGATGCATCCCAAGAAGCCAATGGCGACCATGGCAGAGACCATGCCGAGGTATCCGAAGATGGGCTTGCGCGAGAAGGTGGAGACGATGTGGCTGATGATGCCGAAAGCGGGCAGAATCATAATGTAGACTTCGGGGTGTCCGAAAAACCAAAACAAGTGCTGGAACAAAAGCGGATCTCCTCCGCCCTCAGGCACGAAGAAGGCTGTCGCAAAGTTTCGGTCGGCGAGCAACATGGTGATGGCACCGCCGAAGACAGGCATGACCATAACGAGCAGGAAGGCTGTGATCAGCACCGCCCAGGCGAACAGAGGCAGAATACGAAAAGTCATGCCCGGGGCGCGCATGTTGAAGATGGTGACGATGAAGTTGATTG
>JABAAA010000119.1 GCA_014239005.1 Alphaproteobacteria bacterium
CCGCTGGGCTTTCGCGTCATGAAGAAGATCGAGGCGATCGTGCGCGTCGAGCAAGACCGTATCGGCGCGCACGAGTGTCTGATGCCGACGATTCAGTCGGCAGACTTGTGGAAGAAATCGGGACGTTACGACGACTACGGCAAGGAGATGTTGCGCATCACGGATCGCCACGACGCCAGCTTGCTCTACGGTCCGACGAACGAAGAGGCGATCACCCAGCTCTTCGCCGATACGGTGAAGAGCTACAAAGATTTGCCGTGTCGGCTGTATCACATCCAGTGGAAGTTCCGCGACGAGATTCGCCCTCGCTTCGGGGTCATGCGCGCGCGCGAGTTCTACATGAAGGACGCCTATTCCTTCGACGCGGACGAAGAACAGGGCATGGCTTCCTATCGCGCGATGGCGGTCTCCTACTTGCGCATCTTCGAGCGCATGGGACTGACCGCCGTGCCCATGCGCGCCGAGACAGGACCGATCGGCGGCGACAACAGTCACGAGTTCGTCGTCTTGGCGAAGACGGGCGAGAGTGCCGTCTATTGCGACAGCACCCTATTAGATCAACGATGGCAGGACACCTCCGCCAACGACGCACGCACGCACGCCGAGCTGTTCGCGCGCGCCACCTCGTGCTACGCTGCAACCGACGAGGAGCACGATGCTGATCACTTTGCTGCCAAAGTTCCCGCTGCACGCAGACTGGAAACCCGAGGGATCGAGGTTGGACATGTCTTCTTCTTCGCCGACAAGTACTCGCGTCCGTTGGAGGCGAGGGTGGCGACACGAAAGGGCGAGAACGTTCCCGTCGCCATGGGCTCGTACGGGGTCGGCATCTCGCGCTTGGTCGCCGCCGCCATCGAAGCCTCGCACGATGCGAACGGCATCGTGTGGCACGATTCGATCGCGCCTTTTTCCGTGAACATGATCTCGCTGGCTGCAAACGAGAAAGAACGGCAAGAGGCGGACGCGCTCTACCAAACGCTGTGTCGTGAAGGGATCGAGACGCTCTACGACGATCGCCTCGATGTACGCGCGGGCGTGAAGTTCAACGAGGCGGACTTGCTAGGCTTGCCGTGGCAGATCGTCGTCGGCGACAAGAGCCCCAAAGACAATGTCGAGCTCAAACGGCGCGACGGCAACGAAAGACAAATCCTGCCCTTGGACAAGGCACTTGCCCAAGTACGAAAAAGCCTGACACAGAGCCGACGCCATGATCCCATCTTCGACTGAACGCTTTGTCGCGTGGCGCTACCTGCGTGCACCGCGAAACGAGGGCATCATCACGCTGACCAGCGTGTTCGCCTTGGTAGGAATCGCGCTGGGCGTTGCGACGTTGATCGTGGTCACTTCGGTGATGAACGGCTTCCGCGAAGAGCTGTTCGAGCGCATGCTGGGCTTTACCGCAGAGGCATCGATCACGTTGCCCGGCGCAAGGATCGACGATCCCGAAGAGTGGAGGGCACGCGCGCAGGAAGATTCACAAGTGCGCTCTGCCACCTCGTTGGTCGAGGGGCAGGCGCTGTTGAGCGTGCGCGGCAGTTCGACGGGCGTTTTGCTGCGCGGACTTTCCCCCGAAAGCTTACGGCACAAGCCCCGTCTTTTTCATTCGCTTTCTGGCGAGGAACGCACCGCCTTTGCCGAGAAGGGGGGGGCGTTGGTCGGCGAGCAGCTGGCGTTTCGACTGGGGTTGGAGCAGGGCGACAGCCTCGTCGTGCTTGTGCCGCAAGGGGTTCCGACCGCCTTCGGCAGTCTTCCGAACGAAGCGACCTTGCCGCTGGTCGGCGTGTTCAAGACCGAAATCTACGAATACGACAGCGGCTTCGTACTGCTGCCACTCGTTCAAGCGCAGAGTCTTCTGGGCTACGGACGGAGCGTCGATTCGATCGAGCTCAGACTGGAAGATCCCGAACAGGCTTCCTCCGTCCAACAACGTTTGCACAATCTGCTGCCGAAAGAACTTGCCGTGCGCACGTGGCAGGAACAACACTCCAGCCTTCACGAGGCGTTGATCGTCGAGCGCAATGTCATGTTTCTCATTCTGACCTTGATCGTGTTGATCGCCGCCTTCAACATCGTATCAGGACAGGTCATGCTGGTGCAAGACAAGCGACAGGGAATCGCCGTGTTGCGCTCGCTCGGCATGAGCCCGAACGCCGTGTTGCGCATCTTCCTTGCCATCGGGTGTTCCATCGGGGTTGCAGGAACTTTGATCGGCGCGCTTTCGGGGGTAGCCTTTGCGGACAACATCGCTACGATCGAGCGGTTGATCGAGCGCGTGTTCGGCGTCAAGCTTTTTCCTTTCGATGTCTATTCGCTACCTTCCTTGCCTTCGCGCATTGACAGCGTACAAGTTTCTATCATCATTGGGTTGGCGTTGGTCGTCAGTTTTGTGAGCGCGCTCTACCCTGCGCGGCGCGCGGCGAAGTTGTCGCCGATCGACATCCTCCGCAGCTCGTGAGCGCGACCTCGCCGCCATCCTCGCCGCCATCCTCGTCCCCGTCCTCGTCGTGCGCGGCTTCGACGGCGCTGGTGTTGGACGGGGTTTCGCAGCATTTCGACAGCGCGGCGGCGACGGGGTTGCAAGTGTTGGACAATGCTTCCTTGACCTTGCAGAGGGGGGAGAAGGTTGCACTCAGCGCGCCTTCGGGCAGTGGCAAATCGACGGTGTTGCATATCGCAGCCTTGCTTGCCAAGCCCAGCGCGGGCAAGGTGACATTAGCGGGCTTGTCGCTCGATCCGCACAAGCGGTCTTTTCAAGAGCGTGCCAGTCGTCTTCGAGCGCGAAGTGTCGGTTTTGTCTATCAGTTTCATCATTTGTTGGAGGAGTTCTCTGCGCTCGACAATGTTGCCTTGGCAGCGCGGATTGCGGGGGCATCGCCTGACGAGGCGCGCTCGCGTGCCGAGGATATCTTGCGGCGGGTTGCTTTGAGGGATCGGTTGGCGCATCGTCCGAATCAGCTTTCGGGAGGCGAGAGGCAGCGCGTGGCGATTGCGAGGGCGTTGGTGAACGATCCTATGTTGTTGTTGGCGGACGAGCCCACAGGCAACTTGGATGCGAAGTTGCGTCTTTCGGTCTTTGACCTAATGATGGAGATGAGCGAGCAGAGGGCGGTGCTGGTAGCGACGCATGACGAGAAGTTGGTGCGTGGAGTGAAGCGGCGCATCACCTTGCGGAACAAGAAAATCGTTCCGGCTTGACGAGGTTCTGCACTCTACGAGACGCGAAAAAAATTTTGTGCGTTCGTGCGTATTTTATTGGGCGAGGAAACTTGTCCCCCAAATTCCTCCTTCTAAAAAAAGACCGGCCCCCCCGTTATTTTTTTATTGTCGGGGGGGCCGGCCAACTGTCGCACGCATGGAAAGGGCAAGAGAGAAGAAGGAACCATACGCGCGAACCTCATGAACAAAGCGCGCCTTCTCTTCCCGCGCTCTGCTGTCCTTGTGTCTTATCGCCGATGCGATCGCGCCTCCCTGCCCAACTCCGTCAGACGCTCGACCAAACACGCCAAGGTCGGCGCCACCGAAGCGCCGTTCAATCCCTCGTCGTTCGGCACGTTCAACCCATGAAGACCCTCGTGGGCAAACATTTCCAAATCTTGCAACGCACCTTCAAAATCCGCGCTCGGCGCAGACCCCGAAGACAACACCGTCTCTTCCGACATGTCACTACCTCTGTTCGTTCTTCTCTTGCACGCTCAAAGCCCATCCAAGAGCTTCGCCTCTTAAGCGTTCTGTCGGTCACTCCGCAAGACTTGTGCCAACAGAATTTTTCCAGAAATATCAAAGACTTACGAAGGATTTGCAAAAAACTTACGAAAGTTTCTCTTCTCCGCCGCGCGCCAACTTCTCCATCGCCAACAGCCTCCCCCCCGCCGCGCGAGCATCCGCAAGATCGTGCGTCACCAACAAGGTCGGAACACGGAACTCCTGAATCTTGCCGACGACAAAACGACGGAAACTGCGCCGCAACGGCAAATCCAACTTGGAAAAAGGTTCGTCCAACAACAAGGCGCGCGGGCGTGCCAACAGACAACGCATCAAGGAAACGCGCGCCTTCTGTCCGCCCGAAAGACTATGCGGATCACGCGCTTCAAACCCTGACAACCCCGCCTGCTCCAACGCCTCCGCCACACGCGCGCGAATTTTTTCGCGCGACGAGCAGACCGCCCGCGCGGCAAA
>JABAAA010000011.1 GCA_014239005.1 Alphaproteobacteria bacterium
TGCTCCCTTGGGGACATCTTTTCGCGCGCCCTCTGAAAGAAAAATTTATCGTCGTCGTCGATGACTTCGGCAGCGTTCGCTGGGCCTATCGCTGGACAGGAACGACCGACAGAGGACGTAGCGGATACACCATGCTGAGCGAAATCGAAGGCGATCGAGTGTTGATCGTCGACGACGAAGGACTCAGGGTTGTTTCTAGCGATGTGTTCGGCAATACAGAAGTTGTTTTCGACGGAGAGAGCTATTCGCAAAAGCACGATTACAAGGTTCATCACGGCATGTGGAGCACCGACAAAGGCACGATGCTGTTAATCGCCGATCCTATCGAAAAGGGAGGCGTGGCGCTTCCGAAACAACCGAAGATCTTTTCCGAAGAAGACACGATCTTGGAAATCGACCTGAAAAGTGGAAAACTGTTGCGCGAAATCGACTTGAAAAAAGTTTTCGCCGAAAACGCCAAACGTCCCATGCTGGAAGATCAAGGCATCCTTCCGAACAAGAAGAAAGACTGGATGCACTTGAACGCCATCTATTACGACGCTGCAAGCGAGTCGATCGTCCTGTCCGGACGCAACCAGAGCGCGATTTTCGCGCTCGACTACCAGACGGGAGACTTGGCGTGGCTGTTTTCCGATCCCGAGGGGTGGCCCGATCGCGCCTCCCTGCCTTTGTTGGCGGCTCCGAAGGGCTATCGCTATCATCGCGGACAGCACGATGTCGTGTTGGAGGGCAATCGTTTGCGATTCTTCGACAACGCAGTCTTGCTGAAAGACGGCGATGGCGGCTATGTCCCCGCGTCGAGAACGCGTTCGCGCATCGTCGAAGCGCGCCTCGATCTTGACAATGCAAGGGTGGCGAGCGTTAAAACCTACGCACCTGAAGACTTCTTTTCCAAGATCACAGGCGGCTACGAGTTTGACAACGGCAGATACCTTTTGTGCTATTGCGGCATTATGAAAGATGTCTTCGGAAAATATGTCAACGATTTCCGAAACAGCAAAGGGGTTGACGGCGAAGCGCAGCTGTTCGAATTCAACGAGGGCAGCAACCAAGAAAGGCTGCATTTCTCCGTCAAGGGAATCAGCTATCGTCCGCGCTACTTCGACTGGCAAAAAATGGTCGGCGCGAAATAGGCGAGAACATCAGAAGAAAGGCTTCACGACTGATCGTTCGAGGCGATCTCAACGGCGATCTCAACTTTGGCAAGCTCTTTGGCAGAAAACTTGGGGGTTGCCTTGGGGGTTGCCTTTGTGTCGTGGGTTGCTTGTCGCTTGCAAGCTGCGTCTCCGATTCCGAAGCGCCGTTGAACGCGCTGGATCATGTGCCTGACGAGGTGTGGCGAGAGCCCGCCAAAGACGACGAACGCGCAACCCTCTCCTTGCCTGACAAGCGCGCGCGCCCCTGAGTCAGGAAGACTGGCGAGAAGACTGGCGGCGATTCGCGATGTTGAGGCGTAGCGCGTTGATCTTGATGAAGCCTTCCGCGTCTTTGGGATCGAAGACGGAGTCCGCCTCGAAGGTTGCATGCTGCGGCGAATAGAGGCTGTGCGGACTCTCTCGCCCTAGCAATGTCGTCGAGCCCTTGTAGAGGCGCAAGCGCACCCTACCCTCGACGAACGAACGATGGTAGTCGAAGAGCTTTTGCAACGCCTCACGTTCAGGCGAAAACCACAAGCCGTTGTAGACGAGGGCTGCGTATTGGGGAACGAGCGAATCGCGCAGGCGCACGAGCTCGCGGTCGAGCGTCAGCGATTCGAGCGCACGTTTGGCAAACAGCCATAGCGTTCCGCCGGGCGTTTCGTAGATTCCGCGCGACTTCATGCCGATCTGTCGATTTTCGACGAGGTCCAGCCTTCCGATGGCATGCTCGCCGCCGAGCTTGTTCAGTTCTTCCAAACAACATCTTGTCGAGCCTTGCTTGCCGTCGACGGCACAAGGCGCTCCGTCGCTAAAATCGATGGCGAGCTCGCGCGGGTTGTCGGGCGCGTTCTGAGGGGCACGCGTTCGGGCGTAGACGAATTCGGGTGCTTCTTGAGACGGATCTTCCAACACCTTTCCCTCCGCCGAGATGTGTAACAAGTTGGCGTCGACCGAGAAGGGCGCCTCGCCGCGCTTGTCCTTGGGAACAGAAATTTGCCGTTGCGATGCCCACGCGATCAGATCTTCGCGTCCTTGGAAGTCCCAAATTCTCCACGGCGCGATCACACCCAGATCAGGGGCAAGCGCACGATAGGTCATCTCGAAACGCACTTGGTCGTTTCCTTTGCCCGTTGCGCCGTGCGCAAGGGCATCGGCATTCAGCTCACGCGCAAGCTCGATCTGTCGCTGGGCGATCAGCGGACGCGCGATGGCTGTTCCTAAGAGGTAGGCGCTTTCGTAGAGCGCGTTCGCGCGCAACATCGGCGCGACATAGTTTTCGACAAAGCGGTCGCGCAAGTCTTCGACGCAGACCTTGTGCGCGCCTAAGTCGTAGGCTTTGCGTTGTGCGCGTTGCAAATCCTCGTCCTGTCCGATGTCGGCGATATAGCAGACGACCTCCGCCTTGTAAGTCTCTTGCAGCCACTTGAGTATGATCGAGGTGTCGAGCCCGCCCGAATAGGCAAGCACGATGCGCGTTGCAGCCTTCACCGAGCTACACGCCGTGCTGCGCGGTGGCGTCTCATGACAGAAGAGTGGCAGTGGCGTTTCAAGAGCAAAATTCGAGAACTAGATGTTGAGCGTGGCGCGGTCGAGCAATCCCATTTCGCTCAGCAGCGTGATGTAGGCGAGGGTCAGCCTTCGTTCGACATCGAGGAACTTCAGTTGCGTTTGCAAAAACTGCGCTTCCAACTCGACGATACGCATCGTCTCGCTTTTGTCGGATGCTGCGTTGGCGGATGATTGCGGGGCGTTGCGCAAGGCGGCGAGCAGGCGCGCGTTCTCCAGTCCGAAGGCTCTGTGCGCGTTGTATTGCGCACTGAGCGAGACAAGACCGTTCCACGCATCGGCAACGACTCGGTGATGCTTTTGGGCAAAGCTTCCTCGCTCCCCATCTGCAACGCCCGCCTCGGCGCGCGCAGCTCCGATCAGACTTTTCAGACGGAAGGCGTCGGAAAGACTCCAGTCGATCCGCACGCCCGCGTAGGCAGAGATCTCGTCGCGCGAATCGTCGTGAAAAACCTCCGGCACGGGGTTGTAGCGGTAGCGTCCTTGCGCGACCATCGAAAGCTTCGGAATGCCTTTGGAACGCTGTCTCAAAAGCGCGTTGGTCGCGCGTTGCGCGCGTTGCGTCTCGATATGGTAGACGGGGTTGCTACGTCGCGCGATTTGCAAGCTTTCTTCAAAAGTGCGCGGAATCAGGTCCAGCGGCAGATCGACGCGCGCCATCGAGGCGACGTCAGGCACGAAGCGAAAGGTGGCGACGAACGCTCCTCTGCTCGCGTCCAGCTCTTTTTGGCTTTCCAGCAAAAGACTCTCCCCTTCTTGCGCCGCCTGGCGGAGCCGCCACATGTCCCAAAGGTTGCGACCTTCGTTGTCTTCGACGAGCTGGGTGCTTTGCGTCAAGACCAACGAGCGTCGCTGTTGCGTACGAAACAGCAAGGCGCGATAGCGTAAATCGACATAGTGTTGCAAAGCCATGGCGATCAGCACTTGCTCGGCTTGACGCAATCCGGTGCGTGCCATTTGCACTTGCAGACGATGGTCGCGCAAGCCTGCCTTGCGCTCGCCGCCGTCGGCGAGCGTTTGGCGGATTTCCAGCGACACATCGGCGTAGGGCTTCAGTCCGTCGATGTTCACATTCGGGTTGGTGACGCTTGCAAAGGCAGCGCCGCCTTCGCCGCTCAAATTGATGCTTGGCACAGCCGCACCCGAAAGAGCGGCATTGCGCGACTTGCGCGCGTGAACAAGCTTTTGTTCTTGAGCTTGCACAAGCTCGTCGGCATCCAACGCGCCTTTCACCGCCGTTCGCCAGTTGTAGCTTATGCTGCCGGGCGCTTTCTGCGCGTCGGCGGGAGCCGCGCTCGCCAAAACAAACATGACGAGCATGGCGAGCCAACAGAGTCCTGCCATGCTTCGAGGACGGGGGTATCGGGAGAAACGAGAGGGAAGCGGGTAGAGAAACGTTGTCATGGAAGGGGTCCTCAGTCGAGTTTGACGGTGTTGCCTTCGCGTGCGGCGAAGGCTTCAGTCCATTCTTTTTGTGCCGCCGTTTCGATCTTTACCATCGTCTCGTCGCCGTGAGCGACATCGTGATGGAACAGCGCGAGCTTTTTCGCGCCCGCCTGCTTGCACAGACGCACGCCTTCCTGCCAGCTGGAGTGTCCCCACCCGACATGCGCCTTGTATTCTTCGTCGGTGTAGGTAGCGTCGTAGATGACTAGATCGCTGTTCTCGATGAGCGCGAGAATGTTCTCGTCGGGCTGTTGCGGCTTATGTTCCGTGTCGGTCACATAGCACAGCGAGCGATCGGCGTAGTTGATGCGATAGGCGGTCGCGCCGTTCGGATGGTTGAGCGCCGTCGTTTGTACGCCGATATCAGAATTAAGCGTAAAGCTGTCGCCGGGGTTGAAGTCGGTGAAGGTTTTTTTCGACACCAGCGCAGAGATGGGAATCGGAAAGTACGGGGCTTTCATTTCTTCCGCCAACACTTTTTCGATGCCGCCGTACTGTTTCAAGCCGCCGGCTTTGATATGCAGCGTTACCGTCTTGTCGAAGGCGGCGGGAAAGAACGGAAAGCCTTGCACATGATCCCAATGCACGTGCGAGAAAAGGATATAGGCGTTCTTGATCTCGCGCGTCGTCATTCGCTCGCTCGCTCGGCGGATGCCGGTGCCCGCGTCCAACACGATCAGGTGGTCGCCGCACCACACTTCGACGCAAGAGGTGTTGCCGCCGAACTTCATGAAGTTCGGAGAACAGACGGGAATGCTACCCCGTACGCCGCGAAAGATGACTTCAAACATAGAGCTCTGCTATTGGCGAGACGAAAACGCTTCCTCGGTGAGCATTCTGCCAAGAGCGAAGGAGCGTTGAGGGTGTGTCTGCATATCATTGTATTGCGTTTTGCAACTTTGTCAACACATAATTGCCAAAAAATCACCTCCATCCCTATCGAACCCCCGTTCAGCGCATAAATCGACGAAAGCAGGAAATTATCGCGAATTGGCGTTCTTTTTGCTTGTAACCTGACAAAATAGCCCTTCGCAAGAGAGGTTGAAAGAGAGGTTGAACCTCTTTTTTGCTATGTCGATGCCCGCTTCCTCTGCCCTCGCTGCGCGAGTCGCTCGTTTTCACGATTTCGTGAAGAGAGGGGATCGCTCGCGCGCGCTCGACGAGGTCGCCCTTGTTCAACAAGAATCGCCCGACGAGAAGGGAGTCGTGTTCTTCTTGACAGGACTATTCTTTTTGGAAGAGGGCTACCCAGGGCGCGCCTTGCAAGCGATGGAGCAGGCGGTACGCGCCGAGCCCTCGTCGCGCGAGTGTCTCTACGGTCTAGCCATGGCGAACAGCGCCTTGGGCTTTTATCAGGAGGTGCTTTTTTGCAACAAGATCGGGGCTTCAACAAAAGAAATTGCACGCGAAAGGGGGTGGGGCGATCTCTTGACGCCTGCGTTGCGCGCCAAGGATCGTTTCCTTTTTGCCACCGACGAGCAGATCGTGCTTGCAATCGTCGACCAGCATCGCAGAAGCAACGACTTGTCGAAAGCGGTGAGCGTCGCCGAAGACGCGCTGCTTGTCTTCCCGCAAAACCACGATTGGCGGCGCGCTGCCATCGTCAGCAATCGAGCCTTGAGACGACCCTTCGCCGCCGCGGCGCTTTTGCAACCCTTTGCAGCGCAAGAAAAACTGAACTTGGAAGACCAGCTGCTGACAGGCAAGATATTTGCAGACTTGGGGCGCATCGAAGAAAGCTCGTTGTGGTACCAGCGCGTCGCGCAAGCCGACAGCGGTCATGTCGGTTGTCGCGTTGCCGTTGCCAAGCTGTTGTTCGGCACGCGTCCTCCTCGTTCGCAAACGTTGCTTTCGCTTGGCAAGTCTTTCATCGACGGGCTGCCGCCCTTGCCGCGCCGCAGAGGGAAAAAGACGATCGTCAAAAACCGTATCAGAATCGGAATCGTTTCTGCAGACTTGTTCCTCGGAGGACTTGTCGAGCGCGTCGCGCTTCTGTTTGAAATGTTCGACAAGAGCAACATCGAATTCTTTCTCTACATCGATGCACCGCAACACGACGCGCTCACCGAACGTTTCATGGCACTTTCCAAAGACCACTACCACACGCACGCCGTCGACGATGTCACCTTTGCGCGCATCGTGCAAGAGGACGAAATCGATATTCTTCTTGACCTTGACCTGCGCTGTGTCTATCGCCGTCCTGCCGTCGCGCGTTTGAAGCCCGCATCCTTGCATGTCGTCGCCTTCGCCGATCCGCACGAGGCGCATCGCTGGGGCTACGATGCCGTCTTGAGCGATCCCTACCTGTCTCCAAAACAATCCCGCTCGACGGGTGACCAAACGAGTGCTCAAACGAGTACTGAAAACTTCAAGGTTCTCGACGACACGACCCCCTGTCCCGTGTTGCGTCCCCGCTTGGGTTTTTTGCAAGTAGCCGACCTGTTCGACGTACAACCCGTCGTCGCCCTGCCGCACGACAAGGTTCGCGTAGGACTTTCCGCCGCTTACGCTGCCTTCGACGAGGTTGCCCGCGCCCTTCTAGTACGTTGCCTGCGCGAGGTGCCACACTTCGAGCTGATCGTCGACAGCGAGACCTTGGGCGGCGAACAGGCGGCGGCAACCTTGCTGGCAGCGCTGGAAGAAGCTCTACCGCCCGAAGAACATTCAAGGCTTCGTTTCTTGCCGGAACAAACGTCGTTGACTTCTTTTTTGCAACAGACCGACCTGTTGTTGGACATCGCTTGTCCTCGTTCCGCTTACACGCTGTGGCAGTGCTTGCGCAACAATATCTCCGTCCTGACCTTGGCAGGGACAAACGTTGCCGAAAGGCTGGGATTGTCCGTCGCTTCTCAACTGGAACTGCAAGACATGTGCGTTTGTCTTGACGACGACGACCTGCTTTCGCGTTTGCGCGCATTTTGTTCCGACCCACGGCAACAACATCGCGCGCGCCAAGAGCTGCAACGTTGCGCCGTACGACGCAGAGACCCGCAACCCGTTTTACAAAAAGCCTTGGCGGTTGTCGAAGCCTTGTTCGAGGGCTTCGTCGTTTTGGGCAGGGAGGGTCGCTATCAGGCCCCGAACGGGAGTGCGCAATCATGAGCGCAACGACGAACGTCAAAAAAAATGTTGCGCCAAGCAAAGAAGAACGACTTTTTGCGCGCAACATGGCGTGGCTTGCGGAAAGGCACAGTCACCTTGGTCGGCGTATCGAGGAGATGTCGGAGGGACGTTTCGACAAGCCGCTGAGAGAACGAGGACGCATCGTCAACTTAGAGACAGGCGGCACGCGCCTCTACGATCCGAACGCTCCTTTGCACGCAGCCCAAGAGATGAAAGAATACTTTGCGAAGAAAAAGCTTTTCCTAATGTACAGCGACAGGATGGGAGAAAATGATACGCACGAGCCCTCAGAGCGCGAAGACATCCAGCTGGCGCGTGATCTGACTTCGGTCTTTGTGAAGGACGGAGGCAAGTCTCCGAGGTGGGACAAACCTTCGCGAAAGGAACGTTCGTTGTTGGTCGTCTTCGGACTGGGGCTGGGCTACCACATCACCCCTTTGTTGCAACGTTTGAAGCCTTGCAATGTCTGCATCGTGGAGACGCGCAGAGAGAACGCTTTCTTCGCGGCTCGCACGCAAGACTTCACGCGTTGGAGCCGCTTGTGCGCGCAGCGGCACGGGAACGTGTTCCTTGTCGTCGAGGAAGATGTGGAAGCGTTGGAACGGAATCTGACTTATGTCCTTGCAGAAAATTTGCATTTTTTTGTAAACAACTTTTTCTTCTACCGACACGCAACTTTGGGGGCAACCTTGAAACGGCTGGAAGGACGCATGGCGGATATTGTTCAGAACTCGGTCATCAACAAAGGATTCTTCGAAGACCAACTGCTCATGCAAAAGAACAGCGCCAGCAACCTTGCGGCGCGCGAAACTAACGCCTTTCTGACGCCAGGGTTGCGCCTGCGACAGAAGAAGGAGGCGTTGATCCTTGCCAACGGTCCTTCGCTCGACGACGCCTTACCGTACTTGAAACGCTTGTGTCGCGGACGCGTCGTCTTTTCGTGCGGTTCGACGCTCTACACGCTTTTAAAGAACGGCATCGTTCCGCACTATCACTGCGAGATCGAAAACATTTTTCCCGAAGCCAACCACCTCGTCAAGATCCGCGCAGAAGGCTACTCCTTGGATGCCATCACCTTGCTGGCTTCCGTCACAGTAGAACCCGAGGTCGTCGCGGCGTTCCCTATGCGCGTTTTTTTCTCGCGCCCCTCCGTGCCGTTCAGTTATGTGAACGATTTCAAACCACTCGTATTTGCCGTGCCGACAGTTGCAAACACAGCGCTGTGTTGTGCGCAGAACATGGGCTTTTCTACCTTCTACATGCTGGGGGTCGATTGCGGTTACAAGCAGGGGCGGTTGCACCATGCTAAGGACGCCGTACATTTTCTCGACGAGAAATACAAAAAGTCCGAAGACGAACGACAAGAAAAAAGTCGCCTTGTCTTCAGAGGAAACTTCGGCGGGTATGTGCGTTCTCAAGAAGTTTTGTTTGCGACAAAGCAAATGCTCGAATTCGCGGTGCGCAAACAAGCGCTGAGCCGTTATTACAACTGCAGCGACGGCGTGCAGATCAAGGGTTTCGTGCCGCTACTGCCGAGCTTGATCGAAACTTTGAACGAGGGGGCAAGCCCGACGCACAACAGCGACACTAGTCATAACTCTTGTCATAACTCTTGTCATAATTCTTGGCACGATGCCTGCCCTCGCCTGTCGCTTGCAGACCCGACCTTGCGCGTGCGCACGGAAAAGGCGCAGCAAAAACTCGACCTTTGGGCAAAACACTTGGAACGTCTGTTCGCAACGCTGCAAGAGACAGAATCGATCGCCGACTTACAAGAGCTTTACAACGGATTGAAAGATATCTTCGTGGCGAAAGGCGACCTGTCGCCACGCGAAGGGCAACAAGGCTGGAATATCATCCAGGAGTTGCACAAAGAATTGAAAGCTCTCTTCGCGTCAGAAAACGTCGAGGCAACACACGCAGAGCAACAAAGCCTTGCTCTCGTCCACAGCTTCTATATTGGCAGCGTGTTTATCATGTTCAGCCAAATCTATCAGTGCTTCTTGATAGCCTCGAAACCGCAATGGCTACGCGTGCGGCGGCAGATGAGCGCGCATGTCCAACGGCACTTGAGGTCGATGAGAACACGGTTGCAACACGCTTTCACCGAAGAGCTCGAACGCGTTCGGCAGGCTTGTCAGGGACAAGGGAGTCAGTGACAGGGAATCAGTGATAAGGAAGATTGGTGACGGACTCAAGACGTTGGCGTAGCACTTCCAACCGAGAGGCGGTTTGCGCGTCGTGCACCTTGCCTTCGCCTTTTTTGTCGCTTTTCGCGTCGTTCGTTTGCTCCTCGATCTTGCGGATCTCGGCTTTCGTGGTGTGCACATCGATTCGCGCCACTTCCACTATCTCCGGCACCAACAACACGGTGCGCTCGCGCGTGATCCAGGCAGCGCCGCCCGGAACGAAGTAGCGTTCGCTCGCCTCCAGCTGTTCGTCGAACAGGCACACGACCCCCCCCCTCAGAGCGCAGAGCAGGGGTGCCATGCCTGAAAGAACCCCGCAGTCGCCGTCTTGGCTGGGGACGACCGCCATCGTGACCTTCTTGACTAAGAAGGGTTTTTGGGGTGTCAGAATTTCCAGCGAGAAGGGTTCGTGCTTTTCCATGGATGGTCGTCTGTTGGCTTGTCTGTTGGCTGTCCGTTGTCGATCTTTTTGTGGGTGGCGCGTCGGACTTTGGTCTTGTCGATGTGGTCTGTTTATGCCGCGAAGCTTTCTCCTTCGAGCGAGCGAGCTTTTTCTTCTACTTCCTCGATGGTACCGACCATGTAAAAGGCGGCTTCGGGTAGGTTGTCGTAGCGTCCTTCGATGATTCCCTCGAAGCCTTCCAGCGTGTCTTTGAGCTCGACATACTTTCCTTTGAAACCGGTAAACACCTCGGCGGTGTGGAAGGGTTGCGAGAGGAAGCGCTGGATGCGTCTGGCACGCGCGACCACCTGTTTGTCTCCTTCCGAAAGCTCGTCCATACCGAGAATGGCGATGATCTCTTGCAGCGACTTGTAGGTTTGCAAGATTTTTTGCGTCTCGCGCGCGACGCGGTAATGCTGTTCGCCAATGATTCGCGCGTCCAAAATGCGCGAGGTGGAGTCCAGCGGGTCGACGGCGGGATAAATTCCCAGCTCGGCGATTTGCCGCGAGAGCACCGTCGTCGCGTCCAAGTGCGCGAAGGTCGTTGCAGGCGCAGGGTCGGTCAGGTCGTCGGCAGGCACATAGACGGCTTGCACCGAAGTGATCGATCCTTCTTTCGTCGAAGTGATGCGCTCTTGCATGCTGCCCATGTCGGTACCTAAAGTGGGCTGGTAGCCAACCGCCGAAGGAATGCGTCCCAGCAACGCCGAAACCTCCGAGCCCGCCTGCGTGAAGCGAAAGATGTTGTCGATGAAGAAAAGCACATCCTGTCCTTCGCGGTCTCGAAAGTATTCCGCTTGCGTCAAGCCCGTGAGCGCGACGCGTGCACGCGCGCCGGGGGGTTCGTTCATCTGTCCGTAGACGAGCGCGCACTTCGACTTGTCGCCCTTCAGGTCGATGACCCCCGATTCGATCATCTCGTGATAAAGATCGTTGCCCTCGCGCGTGCGCTCGCCGACGCCTGCGAAGACCGAGTAGCCCCCATGTCCTTTGGCGATGTTGTTGATCAGCTCCATGATCAGCACCGTCTTGCCGACCCCCGCGCCGCCGAAAAGCCCGATCTTGCCGCCACGCGGATAGGGGGTGAGCAAGTCGATCACCTTGATGCCCGTCGACAAGATCTGCGTCTTCGTGTCCTGTTGCACCAAATCGGGCGCGTCGCGGTGAATCGGCCAATACTCGTCCGTTTGGACAGGACCACGCTCGTCGATGGGCTCTCCCGTGACATTGAGAATGCGCCCCAACACTCCTTTTCCGACAGGCACGACGAGCGTACTGCCGCTGTCTTCCACATCCTGTCCGCGGGTCAAACCCTCGGTCGCGTCCAACGCGATGCAGCGCACGACATTGTCACCCAAATGTTGGGCAACCTCCAACACCAGCCGTTTGTCTTGGTTGGTCGTCTCCAGCGCGTTCAGGATGGCGGGAGGTTCCCCTTCAAACGACACATCGACGACCGCGCCCAACACGCGTGCAATCTTGCCGATGCGATTCTTGCGCGCGCGCGCGGGGGCGGAGGCGGGGGCGCTGTTTTTTTCCTTACGCCCCGACGAAGAGGCGGCGCGAGGAGAAGAAGCAGAAGTAGAAGCAGAGCGAGCCATAACAAGAAAGGGTTGAAAATTGTCTTCGCTCAAGCACCGCTCAAGCGTTCAGCGCCTCGGAGCCCGAGATGATTTCGATCAGCTCGGTCGTGATCGAAGCCTGTCGCAGGCGATTGTAGCGTAAAGAAAGCTCGTCAATCAATTCGCCCGCGTTGCGCGTCGCGTTGTCCATCGCGGTCATGCGCGCGGCTTGCTCGGAGGCGAAGGCGTCCAGCATAGCCTCGAAGACTTGCGCCGCCACGATCTGCGGCGCCATCTTTTGCAACAACAAGTCGCGCTCCGGCTCGAAGGCAATATCTTGACTGGGGGGGGGGGCTTGATTTTCATTTTGGTTTTTATCTTGCTGTTGTCCTTGTCCTCCTGTCGCGGCAGAGTCGCCGTTGCCGTCGTGTGCGCCGATCGGCAGCAGTTCGCGCACGACCACCTCTTGCACCAGCGCGGAGCAGAAGTGGTTGTAGACCAACAGGCAACGGTCGAATCGATCTTGTTCAAACATACCGATAAGCTCGGTTGCAATCGCTTGCGCGAAGGCTTCGTGAGGAACGGGGCGGTTCACATCTTCGTGCGTCGACAACAAGCGCTCGCCCAACGCACGTTGCAAGGCGGGACGGGCTTTGCGTCCGATAAGAATGGCGCAGACCTGCTCGCTGGTCGCCGCCTGGTTCGCCAAGGCGACGACGCGCTTGGCGACATTGGCGTTGTAGCCCCCGCACAAACCGCGCGCAGACGCGATGGCGAGGCACAAGGTTTTCGTCTGCTCCGCGTCCTTGCCGCGCCCGACGAACAGGGGCGGCGCGGGCGAAAGAAGTCGTCCTTTGAGACTTTGTGCCAAGTCGATCGAACGTTGCGCGTAGGGCTTCGCTTCTTCCGCGCGTGTCTGCGCACGACGCAACTTGGCAGCCGACATCATCTTCATCGCCGAGGTGATGCGCCGCGTGCTCTTCGTCGTTTCGATCGAACGCCGCAAGTCTTTCAACGAAGCCATACCCGTCTCCCTCGTCTCCCTCGTCCACTTCTTGTTGTTGCGTCAACAGGTCACATTCGTCAAGCGCCTTCAAGGCGACTTGGCGAACTCTTTGACGAAGCGTTCCAACGCGGCGCCCAGCTTGGTAGCGTTCTCGTCGCTCAGCTTGCCGCTCTGTCGAATGTCCTTCAGTATGCCCGCTTGCGTGTTGCGCATGCGCTGCAGCATCGTTTCTTCGAACTCCGCAATGCGTTCGATGTCGAGCCCATCCAAATATCCCTTGACGCCGGCGAACACAGCGACAACTTGCTCTTCCATCGCCAGCGGCGCGTATTGTTTCTGTTTCAAAAGCTCGGTGAGCCGCGCACCGCGCGCCAGCAATTTTTGCGTTGTCGAATCGAGGTCGGAAGCGAATTGCGAAAAGGCTTCCATCTCTCGATACTGCGCAAGCTCCAGCTTGATCGAGCCGGCGACCGTTTTCATCGCCTTCGACTGCGCCGCCGAGCCCACGCGACTGACCGAGATGCCGACATTAATCGCAGGACAGATCCCCTTGTAGAATAGGTCCGTTTGCAAAAAAATCTGTCCGTCCGTGATCGAAATCACATTCGTAGGAATATACGCCGACACATCGCTCGCTTGCGTCTCGATGATGGGCAGCGCCGTTAGCGAGCCCCCCTTGTACTCGTCGCTCAATTTGGCAGCGCGCTCCAGCAGGCGTGAATGCAGATAGAACACGTCGCCAGGGTACGCTTCGCGCCCGGGCGGACGGCGCATCAAAAGCGACATCTGACGATACGCGTTCGCCTGCTTCGACAAGTCGTCGTAGACGATCAGCGCATGCATACCGTTGTCGCGGTAGTACTCTCCGATCGCGCAACCGCTGTAGGGCGAAAGGAATTGCAACGGCGCAGGATCGGAGGCGGTCGCTGCCACGATCGTCGTGTAGTCCATCGCCCCGTACTCTTCAAAGGTGCGCGCCAGTTGCGCCACCGTCGAGCGTTTTTGTCCAATCACAACATAGATGCAATAGAGCTTTTTCGATTCGTCGTCGCTCTTGTTCGCCTCGCGCTGGTTGATGACCGTGTCGATCGCCAGCGCGCTCTTTCCCGTCTGTCTGTCGCCGATGATGAGCTCGCGCTGCCCGCGTCCGATCGGCACCAGCGCATCGAGCGCCTTGATGCCCGTCTGCACCGGCTCGCAGACCGATTGTCGCGGAATGATGCCGGGGGCTTTCACATCGACGCGTCCTCGATGAGGCGTCGTGATCGCGCCCTTGCCGTCGATCGGGTTGCCGAGCGCATCGACGATGCGTCCCAGCAAGGCTTTGCCGACCGGCAGATCAACGATGCTGCCCGTACGTTTGACCGTCTCGCCTTCCTTGACGCTGCGGTCGTTGCCGAAAAGCACGACCCCGACAGTGCTCGTCTCCAAGTTCAGCGCCATGCCGGACACCCCCGATTCGAACTCGACCATCTCTCCCGCTCGCACCAAGTCCAGCCCGTAGACCCGCGCAACCCCGTCGCCGACAGATACGACATGCCCAATCTCCGAAACCTCCGCAATGGAATCGAAGTCGGCGACCGTCTGCTTCAGCAGCGCAGAGATATCCGCAGAACTCACCGTCATGTGGCAGATCGCTCCAGCGAAAGATTGCTACGCAAACGTCGAAGCTCCGAGCGCAGGGAAAGATCGATCATGCACGAGCGCATCGTGATCACAAGCCCGCTCAACAGCGTCGCGTCTTCGGAAAAAGAAAGCGACAAGTGTTGCTTCGCAACCTTGACAATAGGGGGGACAGCAGGCTTCACAGCAGACTTGCTACGCTGCGAAGAATCTTCCGAACGCTCGGCTAAAGCCAACCTCTCCGACAGAGCATTTTCCACCGCTCGCCTTTCCGTAGCGGAGAGCGCGTTTGCACTCACAATATGCGCTTTAACCTCTCCTTGCTCTTCCGCAACATAGTCGCGCAGGCGCTCGAACACTTTGGGAAAGAGCGTCAGATTGCGCGTCCGAGAAAGCAACGCGAGATGCTTGCGCAAGATAGTGCCGAGCGCAAGCTTGTCGTCAAGCGCGTCCAAAACCTTCCTCACGCTTTCTTGCTTAAAGCGCGGGTGGGCTATGAAACGTCGAAAGTCGGTGCTGTCGCGATAAACCTGCATCAAACGCTCGGCGGCTTCCAGCGTCTTCGTCGTCTTCTTGCTCGCGCGCGCGTGCGAGAACAGCGCACGGGCGAACTGCGTGATCATCTCATCATTGTGCCCACTATCCATATTATAAGCGTAGCCCAGAACAGCGGTAGGGGCAAGCTTACTGTCTTTGATCGCGGCTTGGCACGGCGACGGAGAAGCTGCTCTTGTCGGCGTGGCGGGTTTTCGCTACCATGCATCGTGATGTACTACTAATAGGGAGCGTTGCAAACGCGGGGCGTTGCAAACGCGGGGCGTCGTGAACGCGGGGCGTCGTGAACGCGGAGCGTTGCTAACGCGTAACAAAGGAGACAAGAAGAGTTGTCAGGAGGATCGCGCAACATGACATCAAACCCATCGAACCCATCGAACCCATCGAACCCATCTCACCCATTAAACACATTGAATCCATGGGAGGACGCAAGGGGGATGACAAAGAAATTACCAAAGAAGTTACGAAGCAAGGCACGGAGAGTCTTTGTTGTCTTGTCGCTGTCGGGCTTTTTGGCGGCAAGCACGTTTTGGGCTGTTGAGGCTCGTGCTCAAGACGCGGACGCTGCGGTGAAGTTTCGCAAAGCCTTGATGCAAGAGACGAAGGCGTCGTTGCAAGCGATCGCGCTGTTGCTGAAAGGGCAGGTTTCCGACAAGGAATCGCTTGCCTTGCAGGCGCAGATTATCGCGCTTTCTTCACAGCGCGCGGGCGAGGCGTTCGTCTTCCGCACGCGCGGGCTGGTCGAAAGCACGACGGCGCACGAGCGCGTTTGGAGCGAACAGGTGAAGTTTCGTTCCAAAATGGACAAATTCGCCAAAGACGCGAAGGCTTTTGCCGACCTTGCAGCGCAAGCTGGCGCGGGCAAGGAGGTGGGGTCTGCGTTCAAGGGTTTGGCGAAGCAGTGCAAATCTTGTCATGATCGCTATCGCACCGAGTAAAGGTTTTTGCGACGGCGTTTTCGCACGGAGGTGGTTCGTCTTCACGCGTTCTGACCTTCGGAGGCGTTGAGTTGTCGGGCTTGCAATCCGTGATGGCGGCGCAGGGCGTCGTGTTGCTGGCCTTGTCGTTGGCGATGCTGGTGCCTGCTGCGGTCGACTTGTTGGCGTCCGACGAGTCCTTCGGAGCGTTCTTGCTGGCCTCCGGTATTTCCTGCGTGATAGGAGGAACGGTGTTCTTGGCGTCCATGCGTTCGCTGGCGGGCGGAAGGTCGCGGGTTTCCTACCGCGATTCGTTTTTGATCATGATCGGCGCGTGGGTTTTGGTGGGATCGTTCGGCGGATTGCCGTTTGTGTTCGCGCTCGACGAGTTCTCCTATGTCAATGCGTTGTTCGAATCGATGTCGGGCTTGACGACGACGGGCTCGACGGTCTTGACAGGGTTGGATACTCTGCCGACGGGGTTGCTGTTGTGGCGTTCCTTGT
>JABAAA010000120.1 GCA_014239005.1 Alphaproteobacteria bacterium
AAGACAACCGAATTGCCCAACGCCAACGCAGGCGCAATTTTCCACGCTCCCGTCTGAATCGGATAATTCCAAGCTCCCAACCCCAAACAAACCCCAAAAGGCTCCCTCGTCGTGTAAGCAAAATCTCCCCCCCCCAAAGAAACATGCCTGCCCGCAAAACCCCGCGATAACGCCAACGAGCCAAAATACTCGAACGCATCCGCCGCCGTCGTAGCATCCGCTACCAAAGTCTCTTGCAAAGGCTTGCCCGTATCCAACGTCTCCAATACCGAAAACTCCCGATTCCTCGCGCGCAACAACCTCGCCGCCTCCAACAAAACCCTCCCCCGCTCAGGCGCATCCTTCCTCGCCCAAATCTCCTGCGCACGCAACGCTCCCGCAACAGCGCGCTCGATCACCGCATCGCTCGCTTCATGCACACGCGCAATCTCCTCCCCCGTCGCAGGATACAACACCGAAATCGCTCCCCCGCGCCTATCCTCGCCATAAGCCCCGTCCACATAGTGCGAACCACGAGGCTGACAATTTTGGAAAATCTGATCGCTCATGATGCCGTTTCGTTAGTCCCCTATTCTCCTCTGCTCTCCTCTGCTCCTCTCTAGCTTGCGCGCCAAGCCCTCGGAGTCAAGGGTTTCCTGCCAAGGATGTGATCGGCAGCTTTCTCGCCCACCATCATCGAAGGCGCATTCGTGTTGCCGTTCGTGATCCGCGGAAAAATCGAGGCATCCGCAATACGCAACCCCTCGATGCCGATCACGCGACACTCATGATCGACAACCGCATCCCCGTCGCGCGCGCCCATGCGACAAGTTCCGCACGGATGATAGGCGCTCTCCGCGTTGTGCCGAACAAACGCATCGAGCGCATCGGGCGATTGCGTCCGCTCTCCAGGCGCCAGCTCTCGTCCCTTGAAAGGAGACATGGCTCGCTGTGCGACGATCTTGCGTCCGATCGAAATCGCCGTTCGCACGAGGGAAAAGTCTGCTTCGTCCGTCATATAGTTGAATCGAATCTCAGGCGGATGACGCGGATCCGGAGAAACGATCCTGACCGAACCGCGCGATTTCGATCGCATGTGTCCCAAATGCAACTGGAAGCCATGGCAACGCGACGGCGAAGTTCCGTCGTAACGAATAGCGATCGGCAAAAAATGAAACTGGATGTCGGGGTAGGTCGCGCGCTTCGACGATCGCACGAAGCCGAGCGTGTTGAAATGATTGCTGGCTCCGACGCCCGTCTTGAAAAACAGCCATCGTGCGCCCACAAGGGCTTTTCCCAGCAGCGAAGTGTGAGAATAGAGCGAGACGGGTTTCAGACATTCGTATTGCAAGTAAATTTCCAAGTGGTCTTGCAAATTTTCTCCGACGGCATCGAGCGGATGAATGCAGGGGATGTTGGCATTTTTCAAACGTCTGGGGTTGCCGATTCCTGAGAGCATGAGCAGGTGTGGCGAGTTGATCGCGCCCGCAGCCAAGACGACGCATTGCGAGGCGAGGATAGAGTGTCGTTTTCCTTTACGCTCGACCACGATTCCTGTGGCTTTTTTTCCTTGCAAGGTGACTCGGCAGACGAAAGTTTTTGTCATGAGGGTCAGGTTTGCTCGACAGAGGACGGGGTTGAGAAAGGCTCGCGCGGCGGATTCTCTTCTGCCGTTGTAGATGGTGCGCTCGGCAGGGGCGAATCCTTCTTGGGTGTCAGCGTTGTAGTGAGCAAGCGATGCGTATCCTGCCTGTCGCGCCGCTTGCACGAGGGCTGTATCGAGGGGGTTGTCGTGTTGGGCGCGGGAGACACGGAGTTCTCCTCTTGTGCCGCGCCACGCACAGGCGGAGGGCGCGTATGGAGGTGCTGTTTCTATTTTTTGGAAGTAGGGGAGGACTTGTGCGCTGTTCCATCCTTTCGCGCCGAGTTGTTCCCAGGCGTCGAAGTCTGAGGGATTTCCTCTGACATAGATCATGCCGTTGATGGCGGAGGATCCGCCGACGATTTTTCCTCTGGGACAGGCGAGTGTTCTGTGATCGAGCTGTTGTTCGGGTTGTGTTGTGTATCCCCAGTTATATTTGTTCATGGACATGGGGTATGGGAGGGCGGCGGGCATTTGGATGAGGGGAGAGGAATCGTTTCGGCTACCTTGTTCGACGAGGAGGACGGAGTTCTTGGGCGATGCGGAAAGGCGATTGGCGAGGACGCATCCTGCCGACCCTGCGCCGACGATGATATGGGTGTAGGAGGGAGGCACGGGGGGAGTGTAGCAGATTGTATGGAGGCATAGACAAACACGCGTTCGTGCTTTTGACGAGTATATGCTTGTGCAACAAACGCGGTTTTTTGTATTGGCGGGCGCAAAACGACGCGTGCGTAGCACGCGGGGGGGTGCGGGGGGATAAATTCCCCCCGCAAAAGCGCGCCGCGAGCGAGCGCACGCAGTGCGCTTTCTACGCGCGAACCCGTAGCGCTCGTGCGGAGAAAGCGCTGTCGCGCTTCGCTGACGCAGGTCTTTTGCGGGGGGGCAAAGCCCCCCCACACCCCCACGCGTGCTACGCACGCGTCCGTCTACGCGTCAATACGCAAGTTCCGTAAAAATTCCCCGCAAAAAAAGCGCGCCGCGAGCGAGCGCACGCAGTGCGCTTTCTACACGCGCGCCCGTCTACGCGTCAATACGCAAGTTCCGTAAAATCTCCCGCAAACTCCTTGCTCTCCTCCTCCCGTCCGTGCTATTTTTCTTCGTTGCCATCAGAATCACCCCCTCACGAGGATACCCCCTTGCGAATACCCTCCGCTCAACAACTCCGCAACATCGCTCACCGAACAAGCCGCGAAGTCTCCGCAACCCTCGTCGGCAGCGTCCCTTTCGTCCTTTGCGTCGTCATCGCCAAAAGCCTCGACCCCATCCTCAATCTACCCCTGCCCCCCATCGCCATCGCCCTCCCCCTCGCCGTCGTCTTGCTCTTCACCCTCAAACCCCGTCTCGAACACCTCGCCTACAACAACCCCAAACCCTCCGCCATCCTCCCGCTATGGCACTTCCTCGATCAAGCCATCGAAATCTCCGCCAATCGACTCCTCTTCGTCATGCCCCTTTGCTTCGTCCCCATCGGCGTAGGAATCGTCAAAGACACCAACATTCTCATTCAAGCGTGGCTCGTCCTGTTCATCGTCATCGTCCCCCACACCCTGATCACCATCGCAACAACAATCCTCATACTCAAACGAACAACCACCAAAATCTCCGCTCCCAAACGCCGAAGAAAAATATCCCAACGCACGACAAAACAACAATCATGACCATACCACCGCCTGAAATCGGCTCCATCGTTTGCATCGCAACCTACACAACAGCCTTCTATCTCTACAGACGATGCAACAAACCCGCGTTGCTCAACCCCGTCTTCCTCTCAGTCGTCTCGCTCTGCATCCTGCTCCTCGTCGGCAACTTCGATGTGCCGACCTTCCAACACAACGCAAAAGTGCTGCTATGGTTGCTACCCGTCTGCGTCTGCGCGCTCGCCATGCCCGTCTATCGCCTAAGACAGGAAATCGTTCGACAAGCAAAACCCCTCCTGCTCTCCGTCGTCGGCGTCACACTCCTCAGCTGCACCTCCGTCGCCCTTGTCGGATTCCTGCTGCACAGCACCCAACCCCAACTCGTCAGCGCGCTCGTGCCAAAATCCATCACAGGTCCCGTCGCACAAGAAATCGCACGCGCCATCGGAGCAGACTTCTCGCTCGGCGGCGCCGTCGCGATCTCGACCGGAATCTGCGGCGCCGTCTTCGCTTCCTTGCTGCTCAAACGCTACGCTCCCCAACACCCCGCCCTCGGCGGAATCGCCATCGGAGCAGCGTCGCACGGAATCGCTACCGCACAACTCTTCGCCGAAAAACACCACATCGCAGGAACCTACGCAGGACTCGCCATGGCGCTCTGCGCACTCTTCGGATCCATCTTCGTCCCCTTCTTGTGGATCGCCCTCCAACTCCTCCTCTTCGGATAGTTGCCAACCCCGCGCGCGTTACGCTAGAACAAAAGCAACCGAACAGAGCAGACCCCACAAAAAGGAGACAACATCGTGAGCAACAAAGCATCGAACCTCATGGCAGGACGACGAGGGCTGATCATGGGAGTCGCCAACGAGCGTTCGATCGCATGGGGCATCGCCTCAAGGTTGCACGAACACGGC
>JABAAA010000121.1 GCA_014239005.1 Alphaproteobacteria bacterium
ACAGGAGCGTCAGGAATGTCGAGCGGCAGGGAAGCTTCCATGGAAGAGGGGCAAGAGGACGGGGAGGACGGGGCGAGCGTTCGCAGAAAAGGTCGCGTGTTCACGCAGCGTTCGAACGAAGGGAGGACATGGCAGGCGGAGACGTAAAAGAAGGCTTGGCAAGAGGGGAGGGGGCTTTGCGGGCTTTGCGGGCTTCCAGCGATTCTAGCAAAAAACCTTTCGCGCACAAAGCTTCTTGTGCACCCTCGACGGGCGCGGTCGTCGTGTAAAAACACTGCGTCTGCAGTTGGGCAAGCACACGCAGTGCCTTTTTTTGTTGCAATGCGTCCAAGTGCGCCGGAAAGTCGTCCAATAGTAGCACGGGGGCGGGCTTGCGTTGCGCCGTTCCCATCAGCAGCAAGGCTTCGGCGACCAGTAGCGCGAGCAGCATGCTCTTCTGCTCGCCGCACGAGCACATCTCGGCAGCGATGGGGTTGGCAAAAAGCGACAGATTCTCGATCGCAATACGCGCGCGATGCGCTCCTTCGCGGCTGCGTTGCTCGGTGCGGTCTTGCGCACGCGCGTCTTGCAAACGCTCCTGCAGCTTCGATTCCGCCGTGAGCGCGTCGTAGCGTGCAAGCTCGTCTGCAATCTTGCTCTCCTGTGCGAGCCGCAGCTTGGGAAACTCTGCCAGCAGCACATGCTCGGCAAGGATGGCGTTCAGTGAGGAAAGCGTATCGCCACGCGACGCCGTGAGCGCGACCGCGCATGCCGCGATCTTTTGCTCCAGCTGTTCCAACCACGCCGTTTCGTGGCTGTACGACGAGAGCACCGCAAGTCGTTCTTTGACAAGCACCCTGTGGCGCGCCAGCCTTCGGTCGTGTTCGGGGTCGTTCTTGGTGACGATACGATCGAGCCAAGCGCGGCGAGTCTTGACGCCATCGGCGAAGAAGCTTCCCATCTGCGGCAAGAGCCAGCACAGACGCAAGTGTTGTTGCACGGCTTGTTGCGGAATATCTTCGTCGTTGAACAGCAGACGGCGACGCGCACCCTTGTCCGCTTGTGCGCAACGCACGCGTGGCACGAACAGGGTTGCAAGCTCGGCATGCACTTTCTTTGCGGAATTGTCGGCGTTGTCGGGGTTTGGAGCAAGCTCGAGGCGAACGGCGAATCCGCGCTCGGGCTCTTCGATCGGACAAAGGTCCTCCAGCGCGGCGTTGCGAAAGCCCTTGCTTTGTCCGAACAGTGAGATCGCCTCGATCAGATTGGTCTTGCCCGCTCCGTTGGCTCCGCACAGCATCACATGGCGCGGCAAGTCTTGAAGATGCAACCCCGCGTGGTTGCGGAAGAAAGGCAAGCGAACGCCTTGTAGCATCGTCGACTTACAGCAGCACCCGTCGCCGTTGCTGCGGCGGGCGGGCGGGTGTTGTCAAGGTCATACGCGCAAAATCAGGACGGGCAAGGTCAGACGCGCAATGTTTACACACGCAATTACACCCGCATGGGCATGAGGACATAGAGGACGTTTTCGTCGTCGCAGTCCTTGACGACGGCGGCGGTTTCCGGATCTTTCCAGCAGAAGGCTGCTTCGCGCGGGATGACCTCGCGCGTCATGGCGAGCAGGTAGAGCGCGTTGTAGCCGACCTCGATGGGCTCGCCTTCGTAATCGACATCCAGCGGATAGTTTCCTTCGCCATCGGTGCCGTGGTGGGCGCTGATTTGCAACGATCCTTTCTTCAAGTTGAACTTCACGCCGTGCGTCGTCTCGCTGCTCATGTAGTGGACGGCGGCGACGCGATCCGAGAACTCTTTGCAAGTGAAGCGCATGACCTTGTCGTTGTCCTTCGGAATGACGCGTTCGTAATCGGGAAAGCTGCCGTCGATCAGGCGAGAGATGAGCGTCGTCTTGCCGAAGGCGAACTCCATGACGGCAACACGCGTGTTGTCGAGGTCGCCGTCCTTCTCTTCTTCTTGGCGAAAGAGCGCTACGGACACCTCTTCTTCGGCGTCTTCCAACAGCTTGCGCAACTCCTGCGCAGCCTTACGCGGCAGGATCACGCCGGGCAAGCTTTCCGTGCCTTCGACTTTTCGTTCGATGCGCGCAAGACGATGCCCGTCGGTAGCCACAGCGCGAAAGATCTTGTCGCCGTCCTCGCGTTCGTGCGCGTGCAAATAGACGCCGTTCAGGTAGTAGCGCGATTCGTCGTCCGAGATGGCAAAGGAGGTGCAGGCGAGCATCTTGAGCAGATCGGGCGCGGGGATTCGGAAGGTTTCCGTCTTCTTCAGCTTTTCGCGCCGCGGCAGCGCCTCTTCGGTCATCGAACTCAGCACGAAGCGCGCAGCACCCGCTTTCAGCGTCAGCGCATCGTTCTTGACCTCCAGGCTGATATTCGAGTCTTCGGGCATCGCGCGCGCGATGTCGAACAGCTTCTGCGCCTTCACCACCGCACTTCCTTCGCTTGTCACCGATGCATCGCATTCCTCGTCGATCCAAATGTCGATATCCGTACCGGTCAGCCGCAGCTTGGCGTCGACCGCCTTGATGTGAACATGCGATAGCACAGGGAGCGTGCTGCGCGTCTCCACCACGCTGCGCACACGAGAAAGCGCGTGCACAAGGTGCGAGCGTTCCACAGAACTTTTCATGCCGGTCTCCAGTTGATCGTTCGATGTTACAAATCGTCTCACCCTATCTCTACGCCTTCTGCGCTCGCCTTGCAAGCTCGCTCGAAGACTTTTCCCCAACTCATCTTGTCTTGCCGTCTGCTAACGCGTTATAGTGCATCGTAGCTAGGCTCTCTCTCTTTTTCCTTTTTCGTCCCCTCATCGAAGAACAAGCACCTCTCAGCACCTCTCAGCACCTTTCAGCATCTTCTAGCACCATGTCTCCTCCGCCCTCCCCCAAGAACGCCGAACTCGAAGCAAAGGCGGGCAAAAAAAAAGCCCGCAAAAAGTCTACGAAGCGAGCGGCAGAACCCTCCTCCGCCCCACAAGCAGCAACGCCCTCTGCGCAGCCCGCAACCCAGCCCGCAACCCAGCTCGCTTCTTCGGGCGATGTCAGTGCTTTCTTCTCGCGCGCGCAGATCATCGCCCAGTATCTGAAAGATCTGTCCTTCGAATCGCCGAACGCGCCGCAGATATTTTCTCCCGCGCAAGGACAAGAGCAAGGACAAGCGCAAGGACAAGCGCAAAGTAAGGTGCCGCACTTTTCGCTCGATATCAATGTGAAGCCGCAACGTCTCGCCCCCCTGCGCCACGAGGTGACCCTCGTGCTTAAGGTTGTCATGCAACGCGAGAGGGACGTGTGCTTCCTGGTCGAGATCGTCTATGCAGGGCTGGTCGCCGTTCCCGAAGATGCAGAAGATCATCCCTTGTTGCAAGCCCTTCTGTTGATCGAAGTGCCGCGCTTGCTCTTTCCTTACGTACGCAACATCCTCTCTGAGCTGACGCAAAGCAGCGGCTTTCCCCCCCTCGTCGTGCAACCCGTCGACTTTGCAGCTCTTTACCGCAAACACTTGGCGGACGCTGCACGCCAACAATCGTGACAGAAAAAGCAGGTTCGGAGGAAACCCGTCATCGAGAAAAGATGGCGAAGCGCAAGCGTGCCAAGGACAAGATCCTTGAGGGCAAGACGCGCGAAAAAGGACTGCTGATCGTCCACACCGGAAAGGGCAAGGGAAAGACGACCGCTGCGATGGGGCTGGTCTTGCGCGCGTTGGGTCGGGGGCTGCGCGTTGTCGTCGTGCAGTTCATCAAGGGGCAGTGGCAGACGGGTGAGAAGATCGCGCTCGAACGTTTCGACACCTGCCGCTTCTATACGCTCGGAGAGGGCTTCACCTGGGAGACGCAGGACAAAGCGCGCGACCAAGAAGCCGTGCGCAACGCATGGCAGGTTGCACGCGCCTTGCTGACGGACGGCTCGTGCGACTTGTTGCTGTTGGACGAGATCAACATCGCCTTGCGCTACGACTACCTGCCGCTCGACGAGGTGTTGGAGGCTTTGTCCTGTCGGGCTGCGTCTTTGCATGTCGTGCTGACGGGACGCAACGCGCCGCCGCCGTTGATCGAGGCTTCCGATCTGACGACCGAGATGACGGAGATCAAGCATCCCTTTCGCGTCGGCGTTCGTGCGCAAGAGGGCATCGAGTTCTAGCCATGGGAGGACGTGCTGCCAGAGCTTCTGTTCTGCCGAGC
>JABAAA010000122.1:0-2558 GCA_014239005.1 Alphaproteobacteria bacterium
CACGAGCAGCAACACCAACGGCATCAGAGGAATGGCGAGATTCCAAAAAAACTGCTTGGCCCAAGCATGCTCCAGCCACAAACAGGCGAGGAGCACCGCCAGCAGTGCGAAGAAGACAAGGCGCAAAACCCACCACAGAAAGGGAGGCAGGATGCGTTTCGCTTGCGTGTAGTTGACAAAGGGGCGCTGTAGGAGCGAAGGCATCGTGAAATATCGAGCGCGCCCGCCCGACTCAACGCGAGGCAATCAGAGAAGCCATGAATCGGTTGCGCATGGAAAGGACTTTTCCAAAATCGAACAAGAGCTGTCTGGCCAGGAAGGGCTCTTCGGCGAACAGACGTTCGAAGTCTTGACGTGTGATTCGCAACACCAGCCCTTTGCTGATCGCCTGAATCGTCGCGCTGCGCGGGCGGCGTTCGAAAAATGCCATCTCGCCGAAGATCGAGCCCTCGGGAATCACGGCGAGCACGCGTTGTCCGAAGAAGGGCTGTTTCACCACCACTTGCACCTCCCCCTCGGCAAGGATGAAGACGGCATCGTCCTTGTCCCCGACCGTAATGAGCGCCTCTTTGGGTTCGAAACGTTGCGCGGTGGCGAAGTCGAGCAGGCGCTTCCAGTCGTCTTGCGTCAGCTGTTTGAGAATGGAGTTCGCTTCGTCGTCCAGACGCGTCGATGGATTCGATTCTTCGTTTTGGTCTTGCTTGTGCAAGGCTCCGCTCCTGCCTGTCGATTGGTAGTCGAAATTTTTCATAAGCCTGTCGACGATAGCACGCTCCGAATCGATTCGGAGCGCGCGCGAGTTCGTCCTCGTGCAAACATCATCCTTATCCTCTACCCCGTAGAAGATCCTACAGCATGTGTGCTATCCTTTGCAACGATTGTTTTGAAGCCTGTCTATCTATGTTCTCGGAGGATTGTTCTAGCATCGATGCCTGCAACGCCGCCCCACGACGATAAGCGCAAAGATTCGCGCAAAGATTCGCGCAAAGATTCGCCCAATCCTTCGCCCAATCCTTCGGGTAAGAGCGTCGACAGCTTTTCCTGCTGCGCGTCCTTCGATGATAAGGGGTCTTTTTTCTACAGCTTGAAGTTGTTGGAAGAACGTCTTCCGCGCATTGCTCGTCTTCCGTTTTCGTTGCGCGTCTTGCTGGAGAATCTGTTGCGCTTTGAAGATGGCACGAGCGTGCGTCGCGACGACATCGCCAGCTTCGAGGAGTGGGAAGACGAGCGACGCATCAAGCGCGAGATCGCCTATCGTCCTGCGCGCGTGCTGTTGCAGGACTTTACGGGCGTTCCGGCGCTCGTCGACTTGGCGGCGATGCGCGATGCCATTGCGGCTTGGAAGGGGGATGCACAACGCATCAACCCTATGATTCCGGTCGATTTGGTGATCGACCATTCGGTCGTCGTCGATCACTTCGCGGCGCACGACGCCTTTCGTCTGAACGTCCAGCGCGAGTACGAGCGCAACCGCGAACGTTACGAGTTTTTACGCTGGGGGCAGCGCTCGTTCGAAAACTTTCGCGTCGTGCCGCCTGGCACGGGCATCTGTCATCAGGTGAACTTGGAGTATTTGGCGGAAAGCGTGTGGCTCTCGGAGCAGGACGGCGTGCGCTGGGTTTATCCCGACACGCTGGTCGGAGCCGACAGTCACACGACGATGATCAACGCCTTGGGCGTGTTGGGATGGGGTGTCGGCGGGATCGAGGCGGAGGCGGCGATGCTCGGACAGCCCTTGTCGCTCAACGTGCCCGAGGTGGTGGGCTTCGAGCTCAAGGGACGCATGCGCGAAGGCACGACGGCAACCGATCTCGTGCTGCGCGTCGTCGAGATGTTGCGCGAAAAGGGAGTGGTGGGAAAGTTCGTCGAGTTCTTCGGCGAAGGGCTCTCGGGGCTCTCGCTTGCCGACCGCGCGACCATCGCCAACATGGCGCCCGAATACGGCGCGACTTGCGGCATCTTTCCGATCGACGACGAGACCTTGCGCTACTTACGCCTGACAGGACGCAGGGCAGAGGTGGTCGAGCGCGTCGAACGCTATGCAAAGCTGCAAGGCTTTTGGCGCGACGACGCTGCGCCGCCGCTGTTTACCGACACGCTCAGCTTGGAGTTGTCGAGCGTCGAGCCTGCGCTTGCAGGGCCGAAGCGTCCGCAAGATCGCATCGTGCTTTCGGCGGTGTCGCGTTCTTTCGCCAAGAGTCTGGAAGAGTTCGCTCCCGCCTCCCCGCCGAGTGCAGAGGAATGGGGACACGGTGCTGTGGTGATCGCTGCGATCACCAGCTGTACCAACACCTCGAATCCGAATGTGCTGTTGGCAGCGGGGTTGTTGGCGGAAGCCGCGGTGGCAAAGGGCTTGCGCGTGCCTTCGTGGGTGAAAACCTCGCTCGCGCCGGGCAGTCAGGTGGTGACCGACTACCTCACGCGTGCGGGTCTGACCGAGCCCTTGGAGACGCTGGGGTTTGCGCTCGTGGGCTACGGCTGCACGACGTGTATCGGCAACTCGGGTCCTTTGCTCGACGAAGTTGCGCGCCGCGTAAGCGACGAGGATCTCTATGTCT
>JABAAA010000122.1:2567-4156 GCA_014239005.1 Alphaproteobacteria bacterium
TGGTCCTTTGCTCGACGAAGTTGCGCGCCGCGTAAGCGACGAGGATCTCTATGTCTGCTCGGTGTTGTCGGGCAATCGCAACTTTGAAGGGCGCGTCAACCCTTTGGTGCGCGCGAACTACTTGTGTTCTCCGCCGTTGGTCGTCGCCTACGCTCTAGCGGGCAGCTTGCGCCTAGACTTGCTGACCGAGCCCTTGGGCAAGGACGAGCAAGGACAAGATGTGTTCTTGCGCGATGTGTGGCCTTCGGACGCAGCCATTGCCGACAAGCTGCGGATGGCGCTGACGCCCGAGATGTTTCGTGAGCGCTACGGCGATGTGTTTCGAGGAGCAGAGCGTTGGAACGCTTTGGAGGCGGAGCCCTCGACTCTGTATCGCTGGCAGGTGGGCTCGAGCTATGTCCGCCGTCCTCCTTTCTTCGAGGGCTTGTCGCGCGAGCGGGAGGCGGTGTCTGACATCCGCGATGCGCGTGTGTTGGCATTGTTGGGCTCGTCGATCACGACCGATCATATCTCGCCGGCAGGCTCGTTCAGCGAGGATTCTGCAGCGGGCGTCTATCTTTCGCAGCAGCAGATCGCCAAGCGCGACTTCAACTCGTACGGTGCGCGGCGCGGCAATCACGAGGTGATGATGCGCGGTGCATTCGCCAATGTGCGCATCAAGAACAAGCTGGCTGCGGGCAGGGAGGGGGGATGGAGCAGGCACATGCCTTCGGGCGAGATCATGAGCATCTACGATGTGGCGATGCGCTACGTCAAGGAGGGGGTGGCGACGGTGATCGTCGCCGGCAGTGCTTATGGCACGGGCTCTTCGCGCGACTGGGCTGCGAAGGGGACGCGTTTGTTGGGCGTGCGAGCGGTGCTGGCGGAGAGTTTCGAGCGGATTCATCGCTCGAATTTGGTGGGGATGGGCGTTTTGCCGCTGGAGTTTTTGGATGATGTCTCGGCGGCATCCTTGAACATCGACGGCAGCGAGACCTTTGACCTTGTGGGGCTGGAGGACTTGACGCCTCGTGCGGAGATGGCTTGCACGCTCAAACGCGACGGGGTGGAGCAGACCTTGCGGTTGCGTGTGCGGATCGATACGGCGGTCGAACTTGCCTACTACATGCACGGCGGCATTCTGCCCTATGTGTTGCGCGAGCTGGCGCAAGGGGAGGAAAATCAGGAGGCGATGTAAGAAGACGAGCGAGGGACGGGTGGAGGTTCTCAAGAAGAACTTTTCGGAGATATTGGGAGATATTGGGGAGGCAAAAGGCATGCGGACGGCTGACATAAAAAAGAGAACCCCCGCACCTTCGGGGAGGGAGAGGAGGCGCGGGGATTCTTTGTTTGTCTCTTTTGGAGACGGGTTGATGATCGCGCGCACGCTGCAAGAAGTCTAATCACGAAGGCGTGACAAACATTCACTTATTGTTGAAAATTTTTTTATAACTTTTTTGTTACAAGATGCTGTTGGTAGGAAATTTTTCAAGTTAAGTTGATAAGGCGTAGGCGGTACAAAAAACCCCCGCACCTTCGGGGAGGGAGAGGAGGTGCGGGGATTCTTTGTTTGTCTCTTTTGGAGACGGGTTGATGATCGCGCACACGAT
>JABAAA010000123.1 GCA_014239005.1 Alphaproteobacteria bacterium
TCTTTTCTTGAATCAAGAAGAGTTTTTTTAAGTTTTTCTCCTCCTGAATATTCGTTCCTAATATCCTCGTCGGGTATAGTCGATTTATAAAATTTTGAATAGTTTTTTTTCCAAGCTCCTCCATCCCAATGAGACCAACCAACAAGTGTTGAAGGATGAAGACCGGTAAGATGCTTTGTAAAAAATGCAAGAGTTTGAATTTCTTTGTTATTGTTGTTTTCTTCAACGCTTTCAATATCACAAAAAACAGATTCTTCTATAATATTTATATTAACCCCCCTATTTTTTGTATAGGTATAAACGTTGCGCAAAACAGGACCAAAGTCCCAAGCTTCAAAGTTTTCGTCAAAAAGAGGCTTACCTTTATTCTCGCCGAGAAACGCCAAATGGCTGAAGTACAAAATTTTCTGCAAAGACAGACTTGTAATGCTCCACCCTCTCGTCTCGCAAACAAACTTCGCAGCCGCTAGCGGATCAAGCACCATAATATAGTCTACTTATTACGACAAACAGAAAAAGTCAACCCATGTCGGAAGACTTTTCCGCAGATTTTTTTCCCAGCTCCGCGATCACGGCATCACCCATCGCCTCCGTCGAAACGGGTTTCCCATCCTTTGCCGTTGCAATGTCCGCCGTGCGCAACCCGTTTTGCAACACCCGCTCGACCGCATCCTCCACACGCCCCGCCAAATCGCCACGCCCGCACGAAAGGCGCAACAACATCGCAACGCTCAAGATCGTCGCCAAAGGATTGGCAACCCCCTTCCCCGCCAAATCCGGTGCGCTTCCATGAACGGGTTCGTACATCGCGGGCTGCCTCCCGTCTTCGTCCTTTCTGCCCAAACTCGCCGATGCCAGCATGCCCAAACTTCCCGTCAGCATCGCGGCAACATCCGACAACAAATCGCCGAAAAGATTGTCCGTCAAAATCACATCGAACTGCTTCGGCGCACGCACCAACTGCATCGCGCAATTGTCCGCCAAGATATGCTGCAACCCCACATCCGAAAAATCACTCTGATGACGCGCGCTCACCACTTTCCGCCAAGCATGCCCCGTCTCCATCACATTCGCCTTGTCTGCCGAATGCACAACCCCGCCTCGCCCACCGCCGCGCTCGCGCGCAAGGCGAAAGGCGACATCGGCAATGCGCCCGATCTCCTCCTCACTATAGGCTTGCGTATCCACCCAGCGTTTCTTTCCGTCAGGCAACAGCTGTTCGCCGCGGGGCTCGCCGAAATACACACCCGAGCTCAACTCGCGCACGATCACAAGATCAAGCCCGCATACCAACTCCGCCTTCAAACTCGACGCTTCTGCCAAGGTGTCGAAACAACGCGCAGGGCGGAGATTCGCGAACAAGTCCAACTCCTTCCGCAAGCGCAACAAAGCTAGCTCCGGGCGCTTGTCGCGCGGCGCGGCACGATCGAACTCAGGCGCGCCGACCGCACCCAGCAAGATGGCATCGGCATCGCGCGCCTTCGCCAACACGCGTGCAGGCAACGGATCGCCCTCTTGCTGCCACGCAGCTCCTCCGACCGCCTCCGTCTCCAACGACAGAGCGATCTCTCCCCCCTCCGCCAAGGTCTCCAAGACGCGGCGCGCTTGCACGACGATCTCAGGACCGATCCCGTCCCCCGGCAACAACAGAACAGAATGAAGCTTTTTTGTGTTCAAGGATGCAGCCACGGCTGACTTGCACGCTGTCGTTGTTCGAAGACTTCGATCGCGGGCTTGCGCTCCAACGTGTCGACGATGGCATCGCGTCCCTCCAACAGAGTCTTCTTGCGCTCCGCGTCGATGGCGAAAGGAACGACACCCTCAGGAGTGGTGATCTCCTGTCGCTCCAAGTCGACAGCGAACAGCGCGTTGCCGCCGCGCGCGGCTTGCTCCATGAGTTTCCGCACCTCCTCTTCGGGCAACACGATCGGCAACAGCGCGTTTTGAAAACAATTGTTGTAGAAAATATCGGCGAATCGCGAGGCGACGATCACCCGAATGCCGAAACCACGCAATGCCCACGGCGCGTGCTCGCGCGACGAGCCGCAGCCGAAGTTTTTTCCTGCGATCAGAATCTTCGCTTCTCGCCATGTCTTTTTGTTCAGCACGAAATCGGGCTTTTCTTCTCCCTCAGGAGTAAAGCGCAGGTCGTAGAAGAGCGCATCGCCCAAGCCGTCGCGCACGACCGTCTTGAGGAACTGCTTCGGGACGATCGCGTCCGTATCGATATTCTGCATGTCGAGCACCGCTGCAACGCTTCGCACGGGTTGAAATTTTTCCATCCTATTGCTCAAAAACTTCTCGCACATCGGCGAGTTTTCCGCGCAAGGCAGCGGCGGCGGCCATGGCGGGGCTCATGAGATGCGTTCTGCCGCCGCGTCCCTGCCGCCCTTCGAAGTTGCGGTTGGAGGTGGAAGCGCAGCGTTCCTGCGGCTTCAAGCGGTCTTCGTTCATTCCCAGACACATGGAGCAACCCGCATCGCGCCATTCGAACCCCGCTTCCAAAAAGATTCGATCGAGTCCCTCTTCCTTTGCCTGCGCCTTGACCAGCCCCGACCCCGGCACCACCATGGCGTGGACGGAATCGGCGATTTTTTTGTTCTCGACGATCTTGGCAACGACGCGCAAGTCCTCGATGCGTCCGTTCGTGCAAGATCCGATGAACACCTTGTCGATGGCGATCTCTTGCATCGGCACTCCCGCCTGCAACCCCATGTAGTCGAGCGCGCGGCGGATGGCGCTCTGCTGCTGCGCGTCGCCCTCGGGTTGCGGCACGGTCGCCGTGATCGGCACGACATGCTCCGGACTGGTTCCCCAAGTGACCTGCGGCGCGATCTGTTGTGCATCCAGCTTCTCCTCGCGCTCGTAAGTAGCGTCCGCGTCGGATGCCAGCGTGCGCCAATGATCGCACGCCTGCTGCCACAGCTCCTTCGGAGGCGCGAGCGGTCGCCCGCGTACGTATTCGAAGGTCGTTTCGTCGGGTGCGACAAGTCCTGCACGAGCCCCCGCCTCGATCGACATGTTGCAAACCGTCATGCGCGCCTCCATGCTGAGCGCACGCACGGCCTCGCCTGCATACTCGATGACATGTCCCGTCCCGCCCGCCGTGCCGATCTTGCCGATAATCGCCAAGATCATATCCTTCGCGCTCACCCCAAAAGGAAGTTTCCCCTCGACCGAAACGCGCATGTTGCACAGAGGTCTCACGCGAAGCGTTTGCGTCGCCAGCACATGCTCGACCTCCGAAGTGCCGATTCCGAAGGCAAGCGCGCCGAACGCGCCGTGCGTTGCCGTGTGCGAATCGCCGCAGACGATCGTCATGCCGGGTTGCGTCAACCCTTGCTCGGGACCGATCACATGCACGATTCCCTGCCTGCGATCGTTGAGGGCGAACAGCGGCACGCCGAAATCGTTGCAGTTTCGCATCAGCGTTTCTATTTGAATCCGCGAGGCTTCGTCGTGAACCCCTGCCAACCCCTTGTCGCGATTCAACGTCGGCACATTGTGATCGACCACCGCCAGCGTGGCAAGAGGGCGACGCACCTTGCGCTGCGATGCGCGCAACCCTTCGAACGCTTGCGGAGAGGTCACCTCATGCACCAAGTGGCGATCGATGTAAAGCAAGGCACCGCCGTCCGCCGTCGTCTCGACGACATGGCTGTGCCAAATTTTGTCGAACAATGTTTGTGGCGATTTCTCTGTCATGACGATCCTCGCGCTTCTTCTGTCACTCGCGTGTCAAGCCTGTGGTTCCGCCTGTTCGTCATTTTTTTGTGCTGCGTCTTGTTCGGCTTTCTTTTCCTTGTCGCGGAGCGCGGCGTTGCGGTCTTCGCGCGCGCGCGTCATGTCTTCTGCGATGCGCGCCTTCTTGCCCTGGCGTTCGCGCAGGTAGTAGAGCTTCGCGCGTCGGACCTGTCCGCGTTGCACGACCTCGATCGCGGCGAGGTTCGGCGAGTAGAGAGGGAAGATTCGTTCGACCCCTTCGCCGTAGGAGCGCTTGCGCACGGTGAAGCTGCTGCCCAACCCTGCGTTGTGACGTGCGATGCACACTCCCTCGAAGGCTTGCAGGCGTTCGTTGTTGCCTTCACGGATGCGCACTTGCACGCGCAACGAA
>JABAAA010000124.1 GCA_014239005.1 Alphaproteobacteria bacterium
ATCGTATTCCCAAACAATTTTATGTTCTTTATGATAACCATCAACTCGAAAATACGAATCCTTACTATCGTTTAATTTGAATCTTTCTTCACGTTTCCAAGTATCAGGCTTAATGACACTTTTAAAAAACTCTTTTATAAAAGCCTCGTTTGCTTCTTGTTCCTTTGTTATTGCCATCGTTCCGCCCTCCTTGGGCTGTTTGGGGTTGTTTACCGATTCGTTTTTGTAGTGCAAAGTGTGTTTTTTGTCAACCTTTTTCCCGCGTTGCGAGGCTGTTTTGCGCACGGCAAGCCGTGCGCTTTGGTAGATAAGGAACTGCGCTCTGCGAGCGCAGAACGCGCGCACAGCGCGCCCGCTGACGCGGGGTCTTTTGCGGGGGAACTTCGTCCCCCCACACCCCCCCGCGCGCACCAGTGCGCGCGATGTTTTGCACCAGTCATCCAACCCCCCACTCCCCCCCATGCGCAAAACTCACTTCGCCTTCGTCTCGCTCGTCTTGCATGTGTTCCCTAATCAAAAAACCGCTTGACTCCTCCCCTACCCTCCTCTAGCATTTTTATCGATTCTTCCCTGTCTAGCCCCGTCACATCAGGAGCATCGCCATGTCCTTAGTACAATCCGCAGATTCCGTCACGCGCCTCACCTCCGCTCCTTCTTACCCCGCAAACCGCCTCCCCTACTCCGCCGAACGAGCAGAACTAGCCTGCGCCTTCCGATGGACCGCTCGACTCAACATGCACGAAGCGGTCGCCAACCACTTCTCGCTCTGCGTCGGCAACTCCGCCACACAATTTCTCATCAACCCCAACCAAATGCACTTCTCGCGCATCCAAGCCTCCTCCCTCCTGCTGCTAGACGCAGAAAACTCCGATACCCTCTCCCAACCCAACGCCCCAGACCCCACCGCTTGGGGACTACACGCCTCCATCCACAAAGCACTGCCGCACGCCACCTGCGCCATGCATGTCCATTCCATCCACGCCACCATCCTCGCCTCCCTGAAACACCCCGCCCTCCCCCCCATCGACCAAAATACCGCAACCTTCTTCAACCGCATCGCCGTCGACAACAACTTCGGAGGACTCGCCTTCGAAGAAGAAGGAAAACGATGCGCTCAATTGCTCCATAACCCCAAGCTCAAAGTGCTCGTCATGGGAAACCACGGCATCCTCGTCATCGGAAACTCCGTCGCCGATACCTTCAATCGCCTCTACTACTTCGAACGCGCCGCCGAAACCTACATCAAAGCCCTGTGGACAGGACAAGAACTCAATACCCTCTCCGACGACATCGCCGAAAAAACCGCCCTCGAACTGGAAACCTACCCCAACCAAGCCGAAGCACACTTCTCCGAACTCCAAGCCATCCTCGATGCCGAAGAACCCGCCTACAAACACTGACCGACAACAATCCCCCCAACCCTCGCCCCCTCCTTGCCGTGACCACCCTTGCCGCACCGAAAAAAATCCTGCCCGCGACCACCGCCGCCTCGTCCAATGTCTCGCTGGATAGAAAACTCGTGAGAAATCTCGCGCAACGCAGCGACAAGCCCGGTCTCCTGTGGCTCGCCAGCTGGATCGCAGCCCTCGCCGTCAGCGGATTCTTGCTCTCGCTCGCCGTCGCCTCCTCCTCGACGTTACTCACGCTCGCCGCTACGCTTTTGTTAGGCACCATCCTCACCGTCCCCTCCTACGCGATCAGCCACGAGTGCGCGCACGGTACCGCCTTCCGAACACGATGGATCAACGAAACAAGCCTGTGGATCGGATCGCTCCTCTACTTCGAAGAGCCCTACCACCGCCGATACTCCCATACCCGCCATCACACCTACACATGGCATGTCGACAAAGACAGCCAAATGCCCTTCGATACACCCATGACCCTCAAAGGATGGTTGTTGGAAATTAGCGGCGTCGCGCTCGTCCTCTACGAGTCGAAAGTGTTCGTTCGCAACGCGCTCGGGCAGTTCTCGCAACAAACGCTCGCCTTCACCCCCGAAAACACGCTCGGCAGACTGAAATGGAGCGCCCGAGCCTGCATCCTCATCTACGCAACGCTCGTCCTCCTGCTCGCGCGCGGCGAAACATGGATATGGACATACCTGCTCCTGCCACGCCTGCTCGGCGGACCCGTCATGCTGCTGTTTACTCTGCTCCAACATGTCGAGCTGAAAGAAAACTCCCCCTCCATCCTGGAATCCACACGATCCTTCACCACCTCCGCCATCGGACGCTGGCTCTACATGAACATGAACAACCACATCGAACACCACCTCTACCCCCAAGTGCCCTTCTACGCGCTCAACAAGCTGCGTCAAGCAGTCGAACCCCAAGTGCCCGCCCCAGACAAGGGCTTTTGGCGCTTGAACTGGGAAGTGCTTTCAGTAGTCGTGCGCCGCTCGTTCGGGCTTGGCACAAGAGCCCGCAGCTTGCGACAAGCCTCCCACATGATCGTCTCCGACAAGGACGCGAAACAAGCCAAGACGGTCACCTTTGCTCACAAAACGACGCTCTGATCGCGCAAGGCTTTTCTATGACGAGCGACAGCAACGAGTGGCTTTTTGTCGATACCATCGATGCGCTGGACGAAGACGACTTCATGCGCTTCGACCATCGCGGCGAAACCTACATTCTCTACAAGGTGAAGGGAGAGCTGTTCGCCACCGACGGGCTATGCACGCACGAGGCGCAACACTTGGAGGACGGGGTTCTGATCGGACACATCATCGAGTGTCCTTTGCATCAAGGGCGCTTCGACATTCGCAACGGCAAGTGCGCCGGCGGCCCTGTGTGCGAGCATCTGAAGACCTATCGCGTGAAGGTTGAGGCAGGTCGGCTTTTCATCGAGCTTCGAACGGGATGACGACAGAGACTTCGGAGCGCGCCTCTTCAGCGCAATGGCAGACTTTGGGGGCAGTCTCGCCCGTGCGCGTGCAAGAAGCGGGACACTATCTTCGCTATGCCTTGCAATGGGTCGAACGCGGTGCGCGGTGCTGTCTGGAATCGGAAGGCGCGGGACGAGAAGGGCATTCGGCTTGTGTTTTTTGGGATCGCGAGCTTTCGGGCATGTTTTCGCCTCCTCTGGGGGAGGGCAAGAGCAGAGAGAAAAAGCGTTTAGGGTTGCGTTTTTCCGAAGGTGTTCCTCGTCTTGTTTTTGGCGAGGACTCTGTCTTCGAGTTGGACGGTCGTACGGATGCAGAGGCTCGTCAATGGGCAAGGGAATGTGTAGAGAGTCTGTCGTTCAGCGCGAGCAGTTTCAACGATCCTGTGTTGTTGCCTCCGCATCCTCTGGCAGAAGGCGCGCGTTACAAGCTGGCGGAGCATCGCGCCAGCCTCTCGGAGTTGTCGTTGTGGTTTGGCAACGCCGCGCTGTCGTTGGAGGGTTTGCAGCAGGGAGTAGAGGCGGTGTGTTGTTCGAGTGCAGCATTTACTCTATCGTTGCGCCATCAAAGGCAAGGGATGAAGCAAGGCGGAGGAAAATCGAACGCGCAGAATAGAGGCGGTCGTGGTGTTGTAGGCTTTTGTGGAGGGGATATGGTGTATCCGCAGCCCTATTTTTATGTTGTTGCGGACCCTGCGTGGGATAACGAGCCTGCGTGGGAGGGTGAGGGAGCGCGAGGATTTGGTATTTTTCATCGAGGAGGTTTTTCGGGGTTTGTCGTGTTGGGGGAGCAAGTGGTAACGCTGGCAGAGCAGGAATCTATGGTGGCGTTGTTTTTGCAAGAGGCGATGGAGGTTCGCTCGGAGTGAGTGGAAAATCGAGAATCGAAAAAAGATTGTAAATTTTTTTGACATCTTCGCTATTTTGGTCTAGAAAGTCACTTCGGTGGAGATATTAGCAACCTTTTGATCGGAGAACGACCATGACAACATTGTTTGGCAGTGCCATACAAGAAACAGGGGGGGGAGGCTTGCCTTCTCGCGAGAGCAAGCGCAACAGGAAAACCCAGGCACTAAGCACCTTGCTATCGATGGGTGCGATCGGCCTGTTTTTGGAAGGCTGTGGCGGTAGCGATAGCAGTAGCAGTAGTGGCAGAACATGCTACGCTGATCCTAATGGAAATATTGTGGTTTCTTGTGACAGTATACTTGCCAATTACTACTCCAGC
>JABAAA010000125.1 GCA_014239005.1 Alphaproteobacteria bacterium
ATCGTCTCCGAAAGCTCCGTCGCCTCAGGCATCCGCCGTATCGAAGCCGTCGCCGGCAACGCTTTGGTCGATTTCTTCACCGAACGAGAAACAGAACAACAAACACAAATAGAATCATTACGCGAGCAAAACAAAAAACTACAAGTCGAGATTAAGCACGCGCGCGAAGCCCTCCTCATGGAAAAAAGCAGCCCAACAACCAAAAGCGCTCAAGGCGGAGAAAGCAACAGTAACATGGTACGCAACCTCGGCACCCTTGCGCCCAAAGAGCTCAAGCCCCTCGCCGACAAAATCCTCCGCCAACACAAACTGCCCGCAGTCGCACTCGCCGCCACCTACGAAGGCAAAGTCTCCCTCCTCCTCGCGCTCGCTCCCCATACCGCACAAGAACACTCCGCCGTCAAACTTTTAGAACCCGCACAAAAAATCCTAGAAGCCAAAGGCGGAGGAAAACCCACCCTCGCGCAAATCGGATCACCGCACACCGACAAACTCCCTCAAGCCCTCCAAGAGTTGCAAAAAATCCTCGAACAAACACTCGAAACCGTCTAGCTATCCCCAATCTCGTCGACTTCCCCGACACAAGACGATGCCCCGAATGTCAGACCTCCGCACCAAAAGCAAGATGTCACGAATCCTGGCGATCGAAACCTCGTGCGACGAAACTTCCACCGCCATCCTCTCCGGCAGCACGCAAGCCCCAACCCTCGAAGCACACTTCATCCTCTCCCACACAAAAAAAACCCACCCCTTCGGAGGAATCGTCCCCGAAGTCGTCGCCCGAGAACACCTCCAACACTTAGAGCCCCTCGTCGCACAAACCCTCGCACAAAGCCACAACACCCTCGCCCACATCACCCACATCGCCGCAACCTGCGGACCGGGATTGCTGGGAAGCCTCGTCGTCGGTACCACCACCGCCAAAACCCTCGCGCTCGCTCAAAACATCCCCTTCATTCCCACGAACCACCTCGAAGGACACGCCCTCTCCCCCATCCTCTCCGCCCTCACCGAATCCCCGCCACAAGAACCCCCACCCTTCCCCTACCTCCTCCTCCTCGTCTCCGGAGGACACGGACTCCTCCTGCTCGTCCAACAGCCCACATCCTACCGCGTCATCGGACAGACGCGCGACGACGCCCCCGGCGAATGCCTCGACAAATGCGCACGCCTGCTACAACTCCCCACCGCATCAGGAGCAGAACTCGAAGCCGCCGCAAAAAAAGGAAACCCAACTCGATTCGCTGATCAAATCATCCCCCTCCCGCAACCCATGAAACACGCCAAATTGCATCACGCTCAGCACTGCGACCTCTCCTTCTCAGGACTCAAAAGCGCACTCGCACGCGCCATCGCCAACAGAACCCTTTCAAAACAACAACGTCTCGACGGCGCTGCAGCCGTGCAAAAAGCACTCTGCGATTCGCTCATCGAACGCAGCGACACAGCCCTCCGAACCCTCGCCGCACAAAACAGAAAACCCGCCGCACTCGCCGTCGCAGGAGGAGTCGCTGCCAACCAAACGCTCCACGCACAATTGCAATGCCTCGCCACAAAACACGCCCTCCCCTTCTTCTGCCCGCGCCTGGAGCTCTGTACCGACAACGCAGCCATGATCGCCTACGCCGCGCTCGCCCGTAGCGAGGTCGTGCCACAAAAAGAAAAAAACAAATACTCCCCCTCCTCTTCCATCTCCCTCTCGTCCGTCTCCCTCTCGTCCCTCTCCTTTCCCGTGCGTCCGCGCTGGTTTTTGCAAGCGGAATGCGATTATAAAAAAGCGTACGTACGCTCTTTGCTAGACGTACGAAACGTACGCAAAACGTACGCAAACAAAACCCGCAGCAAGAAGACCATGTTTACGAAAGTGCCTACGAAAGCACCTACGAAAGCGCCTACGAAAGCACACCTGCAAACGCAGACAAAAGAATGACCGGCGCGGTGGCGATCTTGGGCGCGGGGTCGTGGGGAACGGCGCTCGCTTGCACGCTCTCCTACCTGCCTGCCTGCCGTCGCCCGCAGGCGATAGGTTTGTGGGGGCGCAACAAAGAACAGATGGAGCGTATGGCAAGCACGCGCGAAAACGCTCGCTATTTGCCCGAGCTCTCCGAATTTTCCTTGTCTCCCTTGATTATGCCCACTTCCTCGTTGGAAAAAGCCTTGGAAGACGCGGAAAAAATCTTTCTCGTTGTCCCTGCGCAACACATCGCATCCCTTCTTGCAACCCTCCCCTTGCCTCCTTCGGTCAAGGTTGTGGTGGGTTGTGCGAAAGGCATCGAGGTTGCTAGCGGAAGGTTCGTATCAGAAATCGTCGCCGAATGTTTCCCTCGCCTCGACTACGCGGTGTTGTCAGGTCCCAGCTTCGCCGAAGATGTCGTCAGGCGTCGGCCCGTTGCTGTCGCCGTGGCAAGTGAAAACTTTCCGCTCGCGCGTGAGCTTTGCAACGAATGGTCGCACGATCGCTTCCGCCTGTACGCCTCAAAAGACGTACGCGGCGCAGAGATCGGAGGAGCGTGCAAGAATGTGCTTGCGCTCGCCTGCGGTATCGTCGAAGGACGCAAGCTGGGGTTGAGCGCGCGTGCAGCCTTGACGACACGTGCCTTGGCAGAGATCGGTCGCTTTGCGATCGCCAGCGGCGCCCAAGAAGAGACGCTGAGCGGTTTGTCGGGCTGGGGGGATGCGCTGCTAACCTGTACTAGCACGCGCTCGCGCAACTACGCCTTCGGTTGCGCGCTCGGCGCGGGAGCGTCGATCAAGCCTCTTTTGGCACGTTCGGGAACGGTGGAAGGGGTTTGGACGGCGCGCGCGTTGCACAAACGCGCGTTCTCGACGGGGTTGGATTTAAAGCGCGATCTGCCGATTCTTTCGTGCGTCGCCGCCATTCTGGACGAGACGATGACGATCGACGAAGCTTTGCAGCAGTTGTTCGCGCGTCCTCTGGTGCCGGAACGCCGTTGACGCGGTTTGTGTCGAGGGAGTGTCGTCGGAGGCTTTTGTCAACTTTTTGCTCGCGTGTTTTGCGTCGAGCGTTTTCTGTCAAGCGTCTTCGTTCCATATTTGTCGCGGGTCGCATCGGGTGCGCAAGTCGTCGTCTGCGTTCATGAGGCAGATTCGGACGGTGTTGAGGAAGATTTTCTCGTCGTTGTCCTTGAAGATTTGTCCCATCGGCACGAGGTTGAACAAGGCTTTTCCTCCGACCTCGGCGGTTTGTCGGATTGACAGGGGTCGGTTCTTGAGCGCAACAGCGATTCTTCGCTTGAAGGTTTGTTGTTGTTCGCGCCAGTCCTTGCGGTGCTTCGGGATGGGGTGGCGTGCTAGCACATCGCGGTAGAGGCGTTCGAATTCTTTGGTCGCGGGCATGTCTGCGTCCAGCCGTTCTTGGAACCAGAAAGCTGTGCGCAAGACGAGGTCGGAGAGAATGACGGCGTATCCCTCCCATCGACAGACCTCCATCTTGTTTTGAAAGTAGGGTTCTTTGAGCGCGTCGTAGGCGAGCTTTCCCATGCGCGCGTGGCAGTAGGCGTAGGCGCATTTTTGCGCGATGTAGGCAGCGTTGTCGTCGAGGAAGCGAATCAGCTGTTCGCGCGTCGTGATCGGACGCTTTCTGGCAAGCACGTTGAGCTTGTCTGCGAGCCATCGAGGTAGATTTTGCAGGGCAGAGCGGAAAGGAAGGGCGATCATGAGAGAGAGCGGCAAGGGCGATCATGAGAGAGAGCGGCGATGTTCTGCCACGAGCAAAGTTTGGCATAGGTTGGGAAAGCGGACAAGGTTGCCTTGTTTGCGCGGCTCGCTGTGTTCATGTGCTTGAGTTTTGCTCGCTCCGCGACTTGCCTCGCTGTTTCCTGCTCCTTGCTCTTGCTTCTTGCTCTTGCTTCTTGCGGCGGGCGCGGTGTTGTGCTAGAAGGTGCATGCCAAATGTTCGCAACCGAATTTTCAAAGGAGGATAAGAGCGATGGCAAGCAAAAAGGAACAACACTGGGCAAAGACCCGGACGTTGATGTGGATAGTGCTCGCGATTTGGGCATTTTTCAGTTTCGGCATCCATGGCTTTGTTCATCAACTGAACGCGATCAATTTTCTAGGCTTTCCTTTGGGATTCTATATG